>CALRYR010000224.1:0-6991 GCA_943372425.1 Variovorax sp. YR752
CTGATGTGCGTCAGCGACACCTTCGCACGGTTCTTCAACAGTTCCATCGCGAGATGGTGCGGTGTTCCCGTGCCGGGCGAGCCGTAGTTGAGTGCACCCGGGCGCGACTTCGCCTTGGCCATCAGTGCCTTGAGCGAGTCGATGCCGGACTGGAGGCTGGCGACCAGGATGAGCTGACCCCAGCTCGTGAGGCACACCGGGGCCAGGTCGGTCAGGGGATTGAACGGCAACTTCGGGTACAGCGCCGAATTCATGACGAGCGTGTTGACGCTCACGAGCAAGGTGCTGCCGTCGGGCGCTGATCGCGCGACTTCCTGGGTGCCGATGTTGCCGGCGGCACCGGCCTTGTTCTCGATGAAGACCGGCCGCTTCAACTGCGCCGTCAATCCCGGGCCGAGTTGCCGCGCGATCATGTCGATGCCGGTCCCCGGTGTGAAGGGCACGACCAGCCGGATGGGCGTGCTGTCGGTGCCTTGCGCCCAGCCACGGGTGGCTGCCAGCGCCCCGAGACCGCCCAACAAAACGTGGCGCCGTCCCACCAGATGCGCCCATGTACTGACCTTGCTCATGACTGTCTCCAGATTTTTCTATCTATGCATTAGAGCGAAGCGTCTGCGCTGAAACAAACGGGATTTTTTGATCGACTCGTCAGCAACCCTGAAGAATGATGCGCGGCGACAGACGAGCCAGATCGAGGGTGGGCGACCCGGCCAGTCAGCGTGCAGCGCGATCGCGTCGCGGCGGCGCCGGCTTGGATGTTCTTCCGACAGGCTTCGCACGAGGTTTCGCGGACCCCACCGCGACCGGATCGAAGCGCGCTGCGGCCTGCTTCAGCACGGCGGTGAAGTCTGCAACGGCCGGCTTGGCGGCGGCGCCCCTGCGCGACACCACGAAGAGATCGAGGTAGACGGCGGGTTCGAGCATGGCGACGTCGAGCCCGCGTCGCAGGCACTGGTCCAGCGCGAAGGACGGCACGATGGCATGCCCGATGCCGGCCTCCACCATTCCGATGAGAGTCCCCAGAAGGTTCACTTGCGGTCGGTTCTCGTGGGCCTTTCCGATGTCCGCCAGATGGAGTTCGATCAGTGCCTGGATCGGGTTGTCGTTCGGCAGGCCGACCAACGGGGTATTCGCCAGTTCGCTCCAGGCCTGGCTGCGCACCACGCCGCCTCGGCCTGCGACCGCACCGCTGGCCGGTCCCACCCGCATCAGCCGGAATCTGCACACCGGCTGCCGCAGCAGACCGACCGCAGGCTTGACGAAAAAGCCCAGGCCAATGTCGGCCTCGCCATGAGACACGCGGCTGCGCACGGTGGCGACGTCGACGTCGGACAGGTGGATGCTCAGCTTCGGGTGACTGCGCCGGAAGCCCTGGATGATATTCGGCAGCAGGCTCGCTGAGATCATCGGCGTCGCAGCGATGTCGATCCGCGCGTGCAGGGCGGATTCGGTGCCATGGATGCTCTCGCCCACATCGAGCAGCGCGTTGACGATGCGTTCGGCCACCGGCTGGAGCCGGCGACCCGCTTCCGTCAACGACAGCGAACGCGTGGTCCGGTCGAACAGCCGGGCGCCGACCTGCTCCTCCAGTTCCTTGACGAGCATGCTCAAACCGGAGGGCGACAGGTGGATCCGCTCGGATACCTTCACGAAGCTTTGCACCCGGCAAAGTTCAACGAAGGCATGCAACTGGCGGCTGCTCACGCTCATCAGCTTTCTTGAATGATTCATCAGAACGTTGCGATTGTTTGAACTTGAGGCAGGTCGTGTAATTCTGAGCCATGAACACACGATCAACAAAAATGGACGCCGACGTGGTCATCGTCGGCGGTGGCCCCGTCGGCATGGGCCTCGCGATCGAACTGGGGCAGCGCGGCATCCATTGCATCCTCGTGGAGCGATACCCGCAGCCACAGCTCATACCGAAAGGTCAGAACCTCACCCAGCGCACGATGGAGCACTTCCATTTCTGGGGTGCCGAAAAAGAGCTGCGTGCCGCGCGAACCATCCCGCCGGAGTACGGGATCGGCGGGCTGACCGCCTATGGCACGCTCCTTGGCGAGTACACCTACGACTGGCTGCAGCGAGACCTCGTGAAGCCGTACTACTACACGACGAACGAGCGACTGCCGCAGTACGCCACCGAAGCCGTGCTTCGTCAAAGGATCGCGCAGTTGGCGACCGTCGAGACGCTCTACGGCTGGGATGCGCAGGCGGTCACGCAGGACGCGGATGGCGCGACAGTCACGGTCGTGCAGCGGGAGGGAGACGAACGCAAAGTGCTTTCCTCGCGCTATGTGGTGGGCTGCGATGGCAGCCGCTCGATGGTGCGCGAGGCGGCCGGCATGACCTTGAGTCTCGCCGATCACGATCGACGGATGGTGCTGCTCGTCTTCAAGTCGCCCGAGCTGCACACGCTGCTGGCGCGTTTTCCTGGCAAGTCCTACTACAACGTGCTACAGCCCGAACTGGAGGGCTACTGGAAGTTCTTCGGCCGCGTCGATCTGGGCAACACCTGGTTCTTTCACGCACCGGTCCCGCCCGGCACGACCGCGACGAACTTCGACTTCGAGCGTTACGTGCAGGAAGCGGTCGGCAAGGAATTCGAACTCCAGATCGACTACACAGGGTTTTGGGACTTGCGCTTCGCGCTGGCGGATTCGTACCGTTCGGGACGGCTCTTCGTCGCGGGAGACGCCGCGCACAGCCATCCGCCCTACGGCGGCTACGGCGTGAACTCGGGGCTCGAAGACGCACGCAACCTGGGCTGGAAGCTCGCTGCCGTCCTCAAGGGCTCAGCGGGCGATGCCTTACTGGATTCGTACGACGCCGAGCGTCGGCCGGTTTTTCGTTCGACGATTGACGACTTCATCGCCAAATCGATCGAGACCGATCGAGTCTTCCTCGAAAACTTCGATCCGTCGAAGGATCGGGCCGCCTTCGAGCAGGAATGGACCCGCCGCGCGCAGGGTGCCGTCGGCGAGGTGAATGCGTTCGAGCCGAACTACGAGGGGTCGCCTGTCGTGGCGGACGCGGCGGGGCGGACAAGCAGCGCAAAGGGTTCGCACCAGTTCGTCGCCCGGCCGGGCCACCATCTGGCGCCTGCAACACTGGACGCGGGCGGGAACATCTACGAGGGCCTCGGCACCGATTTCACGTTGGTCGCATTGGGCGTACAGCCATCGGCAGTGCAGGTGTTCCGGGATGCCGCCGATGCCTTGAACCTGCCCTTGACGGTGATCGAGGCGCCAGTCACCGGCGAGGCTGCACGTTACGAGGCCCGATGGATCCTGGTCCGGCCGGATCACTTCGTTGCGTGGACGAGTTCGACACCGCAGGTCGAGGCGGCCGAAGCACGGGAATGCCTGCGGCGCGTCAATCCAGCTTGATGTTGGCCTGCTTGATCACCTTGCCCCACATCTGGCGGTCGGCATTGATGAAGGCGGCGAACTCGGCCGGCGTGTTGCAGCGCAATTCGCCCCCGTAGTCGCGCCACTTCTTCCCGAGTTCCTCGGACTGGCAGGCCTTCTGCATGGCGGCGCTCAGCTTGTCGAGGATGGGCTTGGGCGTGCCGGCCGGCGCGAGGATGCCTTGCCAGGCGATGGGCGCGTAGTCGGGCAGCCCTGCCTCCGCGAACGTGGGCACGTCCGGAAAGCTCGGATGGCGCTTGCTGCCGGTGATGGCCAGCAGCTTCAGCCGGCCGGCGCGGATGCCCCCGGCGGCAGCGGGCAGGCCGTCGAACATGGCCTGCACCTGGCCGGCCATCAGGTCGGTGTAGGGGCTGGTGCTGTTGTACGGCACGAGGTTCGCGGTCACGCCCGCCGAATTGTTGAACCACACGGCCGACAGGTGCGAATAGCTGCCGATGCCTGCGGTGGCGACCGTCACCGAATCGGGCTTGGCCTTGAGCGCCGCGATCAGACTGCGCGCGTCGTTCGCGGGCAGGGCGGGGTGGGCGATCAGGCCGGTGTTGAGCACGCCCAGCAGGCTGACCGGTGCGAAGTCCTTCTCGGCATTGAAAGGCAGCTTCGAGTACAGGTGCTGCACCACCGAAAGCGAACTCGTGGTGCCGATGTAGAGCGAGTAGCCGTCGGCCGGCGCCTTCGCGGCGACCTCGGTGCCGATGATGTTCGACGCACCCGGCCGGTTCTCGACGAAGAAGCTCTGGCCGAGGATCTTCGTCAGCTCTGCCGCGATCTCCCGGGCATTGGCATCGGGGCCGCTGCCCGCGGGGAACGGGGCAATGATCCGCACCGGCTTGGTGGGGTAGTCCTGCGCCGCTGCGGCGAGCGGCGCGAGGGCCGCGGCGCCGCAGAGGCCGATCGATATCCATTTCATGAAGGCGTTCATCGTGTCTCCTGGTGATAAAGGATCGTTCTAGTTGGTCCCAATGGTATAAAAAAACAATGAAATTGTCAAAATAAGATAATCAAGATAGTATTCATCCCTGTTCGGCGCCCGATCGTGGCGCCACTTCTCAAGGAGACAGCGGGATGGAAAAAGCAAGTCGAGCCGCCAGCGGTGCGGGCGGACTCCAGTTCAGCCACATCGGGCTCTATGTGACGGACCTGCCGAAGGTCGCGCGCTTCTACAAGGAGGCGCTGCGCTTCACGCAGACCGACTTCGGCGATCTGGGCGCAACGCAGCTGGTCTTCCTCAGCCGCGACCCGGCCGAGCATCACCAGATCGTGCTGGCCACGGGGCGCCCGGCGGACATGGCGTTCAACGTGGTCAACCAGATCTCGTTCCGCGTGCCCGACCTGCCGACGCTGCGCGACTTCCATGACCGCCTGCTCGCGCAGGGCGCGACCGACATGCTCCCGGTGACGCACGGCAATGCGATCTCCGTCTACTGCCGCGACCCGGAAGGCAACCGGCTCGAGCTGTTCCTCGACACGCCGTGGTACTGCGACCAGCCCCTGCGCGAGCCGATCGACTTCAGCGAGAGCGACGAACAGATCATGGCGCGCGCAGAGGCCATCGCGACCCGCCTGCCCAGGTTCATGAAGCGCGAGGACTGGCAGGCCGAGGTCGCGCGGCGCATGGCGGAGGACCAGCGTGGCTGATCGCGTCCAAGACACTCTTGTCGATGTCGCGATCGTCGGCTTCGGCCCGACCGGCGCGATGCTCGCCAACCTGCTGGGGCAGGCCGGCCTCTCGGTGCTGGTGATCGAGAAGGAGGCCGGCATCTACCCGATGCCACGCGCGATCCACTTCGACGGCGAGGTGATGCGCGTGTTCCAGAGTGCCGGCCTCCGGCAGGCGGTCGAGGCCGTGTCGCGCCCCGGCACGCAGGGCATGCACTTCGTCAATGCGGCTGGCGAGACGCTGCTGATCCGTGGCGGCACGGCCGAGCTCGGCCCGCATGGCTGCGCGAGCAACTACTACTTCCACCAACCCGAGCTCGAAGCGGTCCTGCGCGAAGGCGTGCGCCGCTTCGCCAACGTGCAGGTGCTGCTGCGCCACGAGGCTACGGGCTTCGACGACCAGGGTGATGGCGTGACGATCGCCGTGCGCGATCTCGAACACGGTGTCGATCGCGCCGTGCGGGCGCGCTACGTCGTCGGCTGCGATGGCGCGCGCTCGTCGGTGCGCACTGCCATGGGCAGCACGATGCACGACCTCGGCCTGCGCCAGCCATGGCTGGTGTTCGACGCGGTGCTCGATCGCGCGGTCGACCTGCCGGCCTACACCGTGCAGTACTGCGACCCGGTCCGGCCGATGACCTACTGCAACGTGGTCGGCGCGCGCCGGCGTTGGGAGGTCATGGTCATGCCCGGCGACGACACGGCCGCACTGGTGCGCCCCGACAACCTCTGGCGCATGGTCGCGCCCTGGATCACGCCGGCCGATGCGCGCATGGAGCGCGCGGTGATCTACACCTTCCAGTCGGTCATCGCCGATGTCTGGCGCAAGGGCCGCCTGCTGCTGGCCGGCGACGCCTGCCACCAGACGCCGCCCTTCCTGGGCCAGGGCATGTGCGCGGGCATCCGCGATGCCGCCAACCTGGCCTGGAAGCTCGAGGCCGTGCTGCACGGCAATGCGCCCGACGCCTTGCTCGACACCTACGGCAGCGAGCGGTTGCCGCACGTCCGTGCGTTCATCGAACTCGCGGTGCGGCTCGGCAACATCATCCAGACCACCGACCCGATCGAGGCCGCCGCGCGCGACGCGCGCTTTCGTGCGGGCCAGCCGGAGATCTTCGAATTCCCCGCGCCCACGCTCGGGCAGGGCGCGCTCGACAGCGCGCGGGGCGCGCCGGTCGGCCGGCCGTTCCCGCAGCCGCGGCTCGACGACGGCCGGCTGCTGGACGAACTGCTCGGCTCCCGCAGTGCCGTCATCGGCCACCACGGCATCCTTGCCGCGGTGCACAGCGCCACTGGCGCGCGCTGGCGCGATGCAGGCGCGGTCGTGATCGACCGGCCTGGCGACGCGATCTCGCGCTGGCTCGAGCTCAACGCCGCGCAGGCGGTGGTGCTGCGGCCGGACCGCTACGTCGCCGGCGTGGCCAGCACGGCGGCGGAGCTCGATCGCATCTCGCAGCACCTGCCCGCGATCTCATGAGCCCTTTTTCTTCTCTCCCTTCCAACCCGAGTCATCCATGAAACTCATCTCTTATCGCTACCAGAACCAGGACAGCTACGGCGCATTGCAGGGCGACCGTGTCGTCGACCTCCGTGCCGTGTTCGGCGCGCGCGCAGCCGACCTGAAATCGCTCATCGCCGCCGACCTGCTCGGCGAGGCCGCCAAGGCCGCCGCTGCGGCCAAGGAATCGCTGGCGCTCGCCGACGTGGCCCTGCTGCCCGTCATCCCCAACCCCGGCAAGATCGTCTGCGTCGGCCTCAACTACGGCGAGCACGTGCGGGAAACCGGCCGCGAGATCACCGAGAAGCCCACGCTGTTCCTGCGCGTGGCCGAATCGCAGGTGGCGCACGGCGACGACATCATGCTGCCGCCCGAGTCGAGCCGACTCGACTACGAAGGCGAGATC
>CALRYR010000225.1:0-6988 GCA_943372425.1 Variovorax sp. YR752
GCAGCGCCTCCGGGCTGCGCTGCCACTGTGGCGACTCATAGAAGGCGGCTTCCTGCGCCGCATGGTCGTCGGTGATCGCGAGTGCCATCAACTGCTCCAGTGTCACGCTGTCGGCCCGGTAGTCGGCCAGCAGGCGCGGCGAGACGTTGGCGAGCTTCAAGCGCCGCTGCACCACCAAGGGCGTCACGCCGAAGTCGGCGGCAATGTCCTCGATGGGTCGTCCCTCGGCCACCAGATCGGCGAAGGCCTCGAACTGGTCAGCCGGATGCATGGCCTCGCGCTGCACGTTCTCGGTCAGGCTGACGGTGCGCGCCGCCGCATCAGACCCCAGCAGGCAGGCCACCTCGAAGTCCTTGGCGAGCTTGCGCCGCTTGACCAGCAGTTTGAGCGCAGCGAGGCGACGGCGACCGGCCACGACCTCGTAATGCTCGCCATCGGCAGCCAGCACCACGTTGAGGTTTTGCAGCAAACCGACGCGGGCGATGCTGGCAGCGAGTTCGGGAATCGACGTGCCGCCGCTCTTGCGCACGTTGCGGCTGGAAGGCCGCAGCTTGGACAGCGGAATCAGCAGCAGTTCCTGCGCAGCCGTGACGGCTGCGACAGCAGCGGCGATGGCGGTGGTTTCGTGAAGGGTAGCGGTGTTCATAGTGAAATCTCCTGTCCCTTGCCGGGACGTTGAAAGTGAAGAAGGAAGAGAAAGGGGGGAAGGGTTTCAAGGTGTCGGTGTCTGCATGCGCGGCTCTCCTGTGGTTTCCCACCCCAGCCGGATTCCAAGATTCGGAGCCCGGTGTTGGCTTCGGTGGGTTCGGCGCAGTGACCTGGGCTGGTCGCCGTTGCCGCCGTCTTTCCTGAGTTCATCGCCCGCGAACAACCGGGCCGGCGGGGACGGGCCGTCAAGGAACCAAGCGCAGGGTTGGTGCGGCCCGCAGCCGCAGGCGAGGACACGGCCCTGCGCGCCTTGACGGCCAGGCACCGGCGGCTACGGTCGCGGGATCAGCGATGAGGGAGAGGGAAGAAGGAAACCCGGTCAATGGCCTCGGAGCGACGAACCCACGCCGCGCGGCGAGCGCCCACGCGTGCCGCAAGCACGCCTGGCTAGAGGCGAACAAGTACGCATCGGCACCATGCGCTGGCCGATCAGGCGCCGCCTGTTCGGCGGTATCGAAGGGCGCCAAGCCTGCGCGGCGGGGATTGGCGCAAGCCAGTCCCCTGGAGGGCAAGCGCAGCGCGCAGCGCCTCGGCGCGAAGACGTCGAGGATCAACCCCGTTCTCCCCTAATCGAAGGGTGCGCAAAATAAGGAGTTGTGCTACAAGTTGTGACAGAGATTAGGCGGGTATCCGGGAAGAATTCGAAGCCCGTCGCTCGCAACTCTGATGGCCTTTCAATGCACAACCAATCTACAAGTGCATCCAGAAAGGGAAATTTGAGCCAGGGACCGGAGGCAGCCCATGTCAATACTGCAGGAAATATTGGGCTGGACCCAGGGACTACCCGCCTGGCAAAGTGATGCTGTCGCACGCTTACTCGCCAAACAGGCTCTCACCGCGGATGACCTGGACGATCTATTTGCCCTGCTCAAGGTGGCGCATGGCATCCCCGATCCGAAAGATCGCAAGCCGACGCCCCTAACGGCCGACCAGATTCCAGCGCCAGTCAAGGTAGCGACACATGTCGAACTGCGCGCCATGAAGAACATGCGGCATGTCAACGCAATTGCCGAAAACCAACATCTACCATTCAGCGCTACGGGAATGACCGTCATCTACGGTGACAACGGTTCGGGCAAGTCAGGCTATTCGCGCGTGCTCAAGCGCGCGTGCCGTGCCCGCGACCAGATGGAAGCAATCCACCCGAACGCCAACCTACCCGTGGGCAAAGCGGGCGCACCCGAAGCTGCTTTCGAGATTGCCGTTGACAGCGTCGCAAAGGATGTGCATTGGACCCAAGGCAAAGCAGCACCCCCTGAGTTGTCATCGTTCGCGATCTTCGACTCGCGTTGCGCTCGCGCGTACCTCGACAGCGAAGACGACTTTTCCTATGTCCCCTACGGACTCGATGTGTTCGAGGGACTGGCCAAGGTCTGCAAGCAGCTGAAGGCCTCGATCGACGCGGAACATGCGCAGTCCGCCGCTGATCTCACGGCGTTCGTCCCCTTGCAAGGCGAAACCCCGGTCGGCAAACTGATAGCCACACTCTCCGCCAAGACGACAAAAGCCCAGATCGATGCGCTGGCCATACTGACGCCGGAGGAACTCGCCCAGCATGCGACGCTGAACAATAGCCTCAAAGAGAATAACCCGAAGGAGAAAGCGAACCAGCTTCGCCTGCGTGCACGCCGCGTCGCGGCCATTGCGACGAATGCCACCAATAAGGCTGGGTTGGTGGATCAAGCCGTGGTTGCCAAGTTGCGAGCCTTGGCGGACAGTTATCGCACGGCGCAGGCCGCCGCTGCACTCGCGGCGAAGCAATTCAAGGAAGGCGAGAATCTGCTGCCCGGTACCGGCGGTGAAGCGTGGCGTGAACTTTTTGATGCCGCTCGCAAGTTTGCAGTCGAATCTCACCCAGACAGGGAGTTCCCTGCGCTGGGTGCCGATGCGCCCTGTCCGTTATGCCAGCAACCACTCGCCGAAGGCGCCCCACGCTTGTTGCGGTTCGAGGCATTCATTCAGCAGGAAGCGGAAAAGACCTCCCAGGCGCGCCGTGCTGGCCTATACGCTGAGTACAAGCCATTCATTGCGAACGTTCTGGCGCTCAATCTCGACGAGGTAACTCACAGCGAAATCGAACTTCTAGATCCGCAACTCGCCGCCGATACCAAAGCTTTTGAGCCAGCACTGAACGCGCGACAGGAAGCCATCAAGGCCGCGGTGATTTCGCATCAATGGGATGGCATAGACCAGGCCCTGCTCAACCCTGCGGGAAGACTCCAAGCGCTGGCCGACAAACTCAATGCCGAGGCCGAAACTCTGGAGAAGGCGTCGGACGAGAAGGCACGGGCAGCGCTGCAAAAGCAATTCGGCGAACTCGACGCGCGGGTGCGCCTGAGCCAGGTCAAAGATGCCCTGGTCACCGCCGTGACCCGACTCAGCCACCAGGCCAAACTTACGCAGTGCCTGTCAGCCGTCAAGACCAACGCCATCTCACTGAAGGCAGCAGAATTGGCGGAGAAAGTAGTTTCCAAGGAACTGGCCGAAGCACTCAACCGAGAATTCAAGGCACTGGGGGTGGGCACACTTCGCGTCTCACTCCAGAGCCGCTCCGACAAGGGCAAGGCCTTGCACAAGCTCAAGCTGGAGTTGCCGCAGAGCCGGAGCCCAGGCGACATTTTGAGCGAAGGCGAACAGCGCGCCGTTGCAATCGGCTCCTTCTTGGCCGAAGTTGGACTGAGTGGCGGAAAGGGCGGCATCGTCTTCGATGATCCAGTGTCGTCGCTCGATCATCGCCGGCGCGAGCGTGTGGCGAAGCGTCTGGCCGTCGAGGCCGCGCAACGCCAGGTCATCGTGTTCACCCATGACATTTACTTCCTTTGCCTCCTGGCAGAGGAAGCGAAGCTGACCGGCGTGCCGATTGTCACGCAGAGCTTGACCCGTCGCGCCGAAGGTTTCGGGGTTGCCGACCCTGAGCTGCCGTTCGAAGGAAAGAGTGCCGGCAAGCGAATTGGTGCACTGAAGGCCCAACACCAGTCCATTGCAAAACTGCACAAGGATGGCGAAGAGCAGGAGCACCGAAAGCAGACCGTCGATGCATATTTCAGACTGCGCATGACGTGGGAACGCGCGGTCGAAGAGGTATTGCTGCGCGAAGTCATCTTGCGCTTCCGCAAGGGAGTGGAAACACAGCGGCTCGCTGGGGTCATGGTCGAAGACGATGACTATGCCCAGGTAAACACCGGCATGACCAAGTGCTCGAACTACGCACACGACAAAGCATTGCTGGGCGGTGTCGCGGTTCCCGATCCAGACGAACTGCTTGCTGACATCATGGCTCTGGAGACCTGGCGCACGAAAATCGATAAGCGCAGCGGAGAGACAGCTAAAAAGCGCAAAGAAGCGCCCGTCCCCGCTTCCCCAGCCGTCGCTCCAGCCCCGTAAACGTGCGAACACAGGCGACGCCTCAACACAGAGCCCCCTCCCAACTGGACTTCAGGTATGCAGTACGCCCTGATTGACGGTCGCCGGAGAGAGGCGATCGCAGGTGCGCGCGGGGTATGCGCAACGTGTAACGCCGAGATGGTCAGCAAATGCGGCCCACGGGTGATGCATCACTGGGCCCACGCCCGCAAGCAAAACTGTGACCCCTGGTGGGAGAACGAGACACCGTGGCATCGCGAATGGAAGAACCTTTTCCCCCCGGAATGTCGAGAGATTTGTCACATTGCGCCAGACGGCGAGGTTCACCGCTCGGACATCAAGACACCTACGGGAATCGTCATTGAGGTTCAGCATTCGGCGATGACAGACGCCGAGCGGTTAGCCCGTGAAGAGTTCTACGGCAATCTGATTTGGATAGTGGATGGCCGCAGCTTTCGAAAGAACTTTGATATCTACCACTTGTTGCCCGACCCGACGAGCGACCTCGCACGAGACTTGGTATGGTTTAAAGCAACAAGGCCCATGCAGGGCGCAGCACACGGCCTTTTTTGGCGTTTGTCTGAGAACCCAGGTAGTTCAAGGACAACGACAGATTGTGTTTGGATCCACGGCATCGGCGATATCGAGGACGAAGTGAACGCCGCGTACAGGGGACACCATCAATACGATTGGGTTCGGCCGCGCAAGACTTGGTTGGACGCAACCTGTCCGGTGTATATCGACTTTGGCGACGAGGGCCTGGTGCGGCTGGAGATTTACGACGAATCAGGGCTATCTTGCGTGCGCCGGATTTCTAAGCGCAAGTTTTTGCATGACGTGATGGTGGAGACATCAGCCCGCGCAGTCGGTACGCGCTTTTATCCTATTGGGTAATCCGCACACTTCGGCGTACCCGCTTGAGCGCTTGCTGAGACTTGGGATTCACGACGAGTCGTTTTGATTGGAAGCTGCGAAGGTATCTGCCCACGCGATGTCCCAGAGCAACTCGCGCTCGACACGGGACCACCACAACTCTGGCTTACTTGGATCCACGCGGCTCAAAACATCATGCGCGAGATAGGCTTCGAACCCGCGGCGGAACGCCAGATCTTCAGCACTCAGTTGGTAGAGCCCATTTTCAGCAAGAACTTTCTTGACCATCAGAGGAAATAGTCGACTAGCAAACAGCAGATGGTTGTGCCGCGGCCAGACTGTGGGCTCCTGATCGCCGCTGGGTCCATGTGCCACAGCATTCCGGCCAGCGCAGAAATCCTGCACCCAAGCATCCAGCGGCCGTTTGACGTTCTTGCTCCAGCGGGTTCGCCAGATTTTTTCGGTCAAGGCTCCACCTTGCCATTTTGGCGGGGACGCAAGATCAGACTCAAAATGTTGCTCAAAGCGCTCGCGTAGATCGAACGTCTGGTGCGTGGAACCAAGCAGGGTTTCGAAAGCCACACGCATCAGGACCATTTCCGCACGCTCAAGAACAGCTGATGAATCTGTGTTGGCTTTCACAAACGCATCGATAGCTGCATCAAGCCGGTCTTTCACCTCACCCGAAGGGACATTCAGCAGTGCGATGACCAACTGCGGGTCAATGTCCAATCTCAGGCCTTCATCAACATGCTCCGGTCGGATGAATCGAGGCACCGACGCATTCCCTACATGATGCAAGCCATGGCCGTCACGCCGTCGCCGTGTGACCGCTGTGTCACCCGGCGCCCCTGCACTAAAGCGTTGCGCTATCGCTTGGTAGCCATCGGAATTGCAATAGCCCGAATGGCCGCAAAACTGGCGCTGCGCTAAAGCGGAGAACGCCACATACTGGACTTGCGCCAAACGCCGCATGACGAGGTCATCCTCAAGCTCGCCTCCCTCCTGATCTTCCGGCCAAACGAGAAGGGTCGCGTCTAACACGTGTTTGGAAGTGCCCTCTGACGGGTAGTAATCAGGATCGCCATAGCTTCCGAGAATCGCATCGAGGCTTTCTTGCGCTACGCCATTGAGGACACCAGGCTGCACACCTCTTTCGTAAGGCACAAGTCGAAGCACGCCCAAATCAAGCGGCTCCCCACAGGCGACCCATGGCATGAAGAACAAAATTAGCATGACATTTCCACGGACTAGGCGCGATGGCTTCTCTAAAGCGGCGCATCCGCCGCTTGGGCTTGCGCCCGGACAGGCAAGTTGCTGACCAACTGTTCGACGCGACTGTCAATGCGCGCCTTCAATTCAGCGTCCTGCAATGCAGCCTGAATAAAGTTGACGACTGCTTTTCCAAAGTCGTGCACAAGGACTGCAATGCTGATCAGCACAAGCTCCGAGCCGTCGGTGCGGTGCGGCCCGTTATCGAGGTAGCCGAACTTCTTTGGTGGGTTGGGATTGTTGTGCAGTTCGGCCATGGTTCCATAGTGGTGCAGCATCGCGCACCGGGCTGCATAGACGTCAACGCCGACATATTGATAGGGCTGCTCTTGGTCTGCTTTCAGATAGCTATCAACCCACGCGCAAAAATGTGTGCGTCGAACATTGTCCTCGCCTAACGGAAGCGATAGCCAGGCCATTGTGTCGATGCCGACAAATATCATGGCGAGCGCTGCGATGATGGCTCCCGCATCTTGCGCTCTTCCCGCCTCTCGATAAAGCTCAACGATCGGCTGATAACCATTGGGTGCGGTTGCCATCCATGCCTCCTTCATTGATTGGGTGAGCGATCATTTCGGTCGCGTGCGCCTGACTGATCCCATCGACGAGCTGCGCATCATGCCAAATAGCTCCGCACAGGGAGGACTTGTCTGGTCCGCTGGAATGATCGGTTTGTCACTCGACAACATGCCCATCGCAAGCTGGTTATTCAGCCCAACGGTCCACGCGGGCACTGAGTCAAACCTGCGTTTCTCAATACCTACCTCGAAAT
>CALRYR010000226.1:0-6944 GCA_943372425.1 Variovorax sp. YR752
CAGGTGAACCAGGCGATCATGCAGATGGACCAGGTGACGCAGCAGAATGCCGCGCTGGTCGAAGAGGCCGCTGCCGCTGCCGGCTCGCTGGAGGACCAGGCGTCGGGCCTGGTCGGCGTGGTCGCGACCTTCAAGCTGAACGATGGCGATACGGACCGGCCGAATGGCAACGCCACGGTTCGCCCGACGGCTGTCCGCGCATCGGTCACCAGGAAGAAGCCCGCGCTGCTGGGGCGCCATGGCGGAAAGACTGCTTCCGCCCCCAAGCCGGTGCCTGCCGAATCGGCAGAGTGGGCCGAATTCTGACCTCAGGCCACGGGCGGCTCACCGTCGAAGACGACGCCCAGGGCGCGGGCGACCTGCGCTTGCTCGATCGGCAGTTCCCAGCTCAGGAAGACGACGGTGCAATCCACGCTGTCCGCGAAGTCCGCGGCGTCGAACCCGCTTCGGTCACGACGGACCACCGCGTGCGGCTGGCCCGTGTCGAACACCACCGCCGTGCCGCGGTCCAGGGGGATGCGCAGGCCGGCCTGGGGGAAGTGCAGGTCCAGCCCCTTGTCCTCGCTGAGGAACAGGTTGCAGAAGGCCGCGCCGCCGTACTGCGCGGCGTCGTGGTGACAACGCGCGCCCCGGCAGGCCATCAGCGCGATCTCGCTGCCTTCCAGCACCGACGCCAGTCCGCGTGAAGCCGTCCAGTCGGCCATCGCCTGCACGCAGCGCCGGTAGTCCGGCCAACGCAGGCGCGCCCGCGGAAGAGGCAGCGGCTCGACGTCGCCGGGTTCGAGGCCCAGCACCAACGACACCTCGCGCTCCCAGTCGGCTGTCAGCCGTGCCGGCGGCATCGGAACGTCGACGGTGCCGACCAGCACCACCTCTCCCACAGACCGGCTGCGCTGCGCCTCGCCGCTGTGGAAGCGGACGGTCGACGGGCCGCGCTCGGCGAGCGGCGATGAGGCAGGGTGCATCGGGTCAGTTTAGTAAGTCGAAAGAAAACAGGTCGCCGACAACTCCTCAAACGCTCGTTGCGAACGTGCCAAGGTTGACGCTGGCGACGCACTTCGGAGACGTTCGGACACGTTTTCGTCCTATAGTCAAATTTTCACACCTGCCTTACGCAGCGCTTGCCTCGAGAACGCTCACAGACCGTCATGCTGAAGAAGATCAAGGCCACGCAGTTGGAAGAAGGCATGGTCCTCAAGGGGCTCGATGGCGTGTGGACGGGTGTGCCCACGTCGCGGTCGACTTCGCGGGTGCTCGACCGACGGCTGCTGCGCTCGCTGCGCGCCCGGGGCGACGTCTTCGTCTGGATCGAAGTCGCCGAAGCGCCGCCGGTGGTGCATGTGCCCGAGCCGGTCGATCCACATGTGGCTGCCCGGCAAGCGCGCGACCTGGGCGCCGCCACCATGAAGGGGGCCTTCGCCGACGTGCGGGCCAACCGGCCTCTCAACCTGTCGCAGGCGATCCAGGTGGTCGACGGGATCTACGCATCGATCGAACAGGACCCCGGTGCGATGCTGAGCGTGGCCCGGCTGAAGACCGCGGACGAATACACGTACATGCACTGCGTCACGGTCTGTGCACTCATGGCGGCCTTCGCGCGCGAGCTGGGCATGACCGAGGGGCAGGCCCACAACGCGGCGATCGGCGGGCTCTTCCACGACCTGGGCAAGGCGCGGGTGCCGCTCGACATCCTGAACAAGCCCGGCGCCTTGACCGACGCCGAGTTCTCGACGATGAAGAACCACCCGCGGCTGGGCATGGAGATGCTGCGCAGCCACGGCTTCGACGAGCCGATCGCGTTGGACATTTGCCTGCACCACCACGAGAAGATCGGCGGCGGCGGCTACCCCGACGGGCTGGACGACGAGGAGATCTCGATCTACGCGCGCATGGGGGCCATCTGCGACGTGTTCGACGCCGTGACCTCCGCGCGCGTGTACAAGCGCGCCTGGGACCCGGCCGACGCCCTGGTGCGCATGGCCGCGTGGAAGGGCCACTTCGACCGCGAGCTGCTGGCCGCCTTCATCAAGCTGGTCGGCGTCTACCCCGTGGGCTCGCTGGTGCGGCTGAGTTCGGGCCTGCTGGCGGTGGTGGTGCAGCAGCACAAGGACCAGCTGTACAAGCCCGTGGTGCGCACCTTCTATTCGACGGTGCAGGAGACGCCGACGGTGCCTGCGCTGCTCGACCTGGGCGAGCCGGACTGCGACGTGCAGATCGTCGGGCGCGAGCCGCGCGACCTCTGGGACGACGCGCACATCCAGCGGATGTCGTTGCCGGACTGAGCGGCACAGGCCTGTGGGCGGCACCTTGCTGTGGGGCCGAAGCCGCAGTCATCGCCGCGGGAATTGACGGCCGTCAAATGCGGCTCCTCTGCGCGCCACGCCGCCCTCTGCCTGACATAACCTGCTGTTTCGGCGACTTCATGGTGAAGTGCTGCCCTTCGGAAAGCGGACGCCCATGAACAAAGAGACATTGGCCGCGCTGGTCAACACGAACAAGGATCTGGCGCGCGCGATGCACGACATGCTGCTGCAGCTGTATGCATCGCAGACGCTGGTGAAGGCCTTGCTCACGGTGCTCGCACAGGACGCGGAACGGCTGCCGGCCCTGGCGCGTGAGATCTCGCAGCTTGCGGAAACGGGACACGGTGTGGCCCTCGGCTGCGCCATGGCGGATGAGCATCTGCGCGAGCGCAACTCGGTGATCCGCGGCATGCTGCCCGAGGCGCTGCGCGCCTGCGTGGTGCTGCCGGACGCCTGAATCAGCGCCGCGCCGTCTGCCGCGGCAGTTCGCCGAAGCGTTCCCGGTAGTACGCCGAGAAGCGGCCCAGGTGGCCGAAGCCGAAGGCCATTGCCGCATCGGTGACCAGGCAGTCGGCATCGCCCTCGAGCATGTGGCGCGCAGCCTCGAGCCGCACCTGGCGCAGCCAGACCATCGGCCCGACGCCGAAGCGGCGCTTGCAATGCATGTGCAGGGTGCGCGGGCTCACGCCAGCGGCGCGCGCCAGGTCTTCGAGCGACAGCGGCGCGCACAGGCGGCTGCGCATGTAGCGCTCGGCGGCGGCCAGCGGCGGCTCGAGCGAGGTGGTGCCGGGCGATGGCGCGCCGAAGGTCAGCGCCGCGTCGTTCAGTACCGGCGCACCGCCCGCGGGCTGCTGCGTCAGCAGGAAGTAGGCGAGTCTCTGCTCGACATGCTCGAGCCACGCCGGATGGCACGCCGCCCGCTGCTCGGCGCCATCGGGCAGGGCGAGTTCCATCAGCGACTGCACCAGGCCGAACCACTGGGCCGATGCGCCGTCGTGCAGCCGGTGGGCCGACTGCAGCGCGGTGGCGGCAGGGGCCTGCGCGCTGCGCACCGCGGCGTCGTGCACCAGCGTCAGCGGAATGCGCAGCAGCAGCTGCTCGCAATCGCGGCTCCAGCGCAGGCGCACGCTGCGGCGCGGCGCGATCACCGCCACCTGGCCGCGGCCGATCGACAGGCAGTGGCCGTCGCTCTCGATCTCGGCGCTGCCGGACAGCGGCATCTGCACCAGCGCGAAGCCGTCGAAGGGCTGCGGGCGCACCTCGACCTCGGGCCCGTAGCGCAGGATGAACATCTGCAGCCGCGGCGAGCCCGCGCTGTAGAGCGCCGAGTCGACCGCACCGGCGCCGCAGCGCACGTCGTGCTCCACCAGCGCATTGCGCAGGTAGGCCCGTGAGGCGTCGATGCGGTCCGACGCGAAGACCCGGTTGCGGTAGAGCCGCGACAGGTCCATCGCCGGCACGGCCGGGCTCATGGCCGGCACACCGCGGACGCGGTGCGGGCGAAGCCGAGCGGAAGGGACGGATCGGTCCGGGTCATGGGCGTCGAACTCCTTGGGCGCCGTGGGGTGCGCGGGATGGGCGGGGTGTGACGGGTGCCGTGCGTGCGGCATCGCAGTCTGCATCCACACCTGCCGTCGAGCAAGAGCCATGCCGATGACCATCCCGCGCGGGCGCCTTTGTCCTCTATCGGCGATGCGCCGCGACGTGACCAACGCGAGGTTGCGGATTCCGGATAGCCACGCGCGCGGTTTTGCGGTGAGATCGGGCGGTCGCCAACTCACTCCGCCTGCCTCACGCAGGCTTCACCCTCCCATGAGCAGAACCCTCACCCTCCCGGCGCTGGACGGCAGCGGCAGCTTCTCCGCCTACGTGGCCGTGCCCGCCAGCGGCCACGGGCCGGGCATCGTCATCGCGCAGGAGATCTTCGGCGTGAATGCCAACATGCGCGCCACCGCCGACCTCTACGCCGAGGAAGGCTACGTGGCCATCGTGCCCGACCTGTTCTGGCGCCAGAAGCCGGGCATCGAACTGGGCTACACACCGGCCGACTTCGA
This sequence comes from Variovorax sp. YR752, assembly GCA_943372425.1. Classification (GTDB taxonomy): domain Bacteria; phylum Pseudomonadota; class Gammaproteobacteria; order Burkholderiales; family Burkholderiaceae_C; genus Variovorax. The sequence continues at coordinate 4,358 of CALRYR010000226.1, forward strand.
GCAGGCCATCGGCTACTTCCAGGGCTTCGACCTGGACAAGGGCATCGACGACATCCAGGCCACGCTGAACCTGCTGCGCACGCTGCCGGAAGTGGAAACCTCCGTCGGGCAAGGCCTCGTCGGCTTCTGCCTCGGCGGGCGGCTCGCCTACTTCGCGGCCTGCCGCACCGACGTGGCAGTGTCGGTCGGCTACTACGGCATGGGCATCGAGCATGCGCTGGACGAGGCGCCGAAGATCAAGGGCCGGCTGGTGCTGCACTTCGCCGAGCTCGATGGCTACTGCGACGCCGCGGCGCGCGCCACGATCACCCACGCGCTGGCACCCAACAAGCGCATCGAGATCTACACCTACCCGGGCGTCGAGCACGCCTTCGCGCGCCTGGGCGGCATGCACTTCGACAAGCTCGCGTCGATGATGGCGCAGCAGCGCACCATCGCCACGCTCAAGCGCGAGCTCGGCCCCGACTACGACCTGTCGGCGCTGTGGGACAAGCACTGCGAGTACGAATTCGGCACGCGCAACGTCGAGGACACGATGGCGACCATGGTGGCCGAGCCCTACGTCAACCACATCCCCACCATGACCGGCGGCGTCGGCTACAAGCAGCTCTACCGCTTCTACAAACACCACTTCGTGCACGGCAACCCGCCGGACATGGCGCTGCAGCCGCTGTCGCGCACCGTCGGCTCCAACCAGCTCGTCGACGAGTTCATCATGAGCTTCACCCACACGACCGAGGTCGACTGGATGCTGCCCGGCATCGCACCGACCGGCCGCAAGGTCGAGCTGCCGATGCTCGGCGTGGTGCGCTTTCGCGGCGACAAGCTGTGCCACGAGCACATCTACTGGGACCAGGCCAGTGCGCTGGTGCAGATCGGCGTGCTCGACCCGGCCGGCCTGCCGGTGGCCGGTGCGGAGACGGCGCACAAGCTGATCGACGAAACGCTGCCGTCGAACACGCTGATGGCGCGGTGGGCGAGCAGCGAAGGCGGTTGATCAGGCCTCGCGTTCGCGCAGAACCCAGGGTGTGGCGAGCAGCGCCAGCAGTTGCGCCAGTGCCAGCTCCTGCGGCTGCCAGGTTGGCCGCACGCCGAGGAGGTTGAAGGTCGCGACGCAGCGGCCCTGCGTGTCGAGCAGCGGCACATTGACGACCGCACGCAGGCCGAGCGACATGATGAGCGCGTGGTCGTCGAAGACTTCGCGCAGCGCGGCGTCGCCCTCACCCACGAACATCTGCGCGCCGCGCAACAACTGGCGCGTCCACGGCGTCAGCGTCTTGCGCTTGCGCCCGCCGACCGGATAGGCGGCGGCATCGGAAGTCCATACGCGCTGCAGATCGACGGTGTCGCCACCGTCGTGCGCAGGCGAGGCATCGACGTTCACCGTCAGCAGCCCGGCACCCAGCGTGTGCCGGCGGACGTCGTCGATGCAGCGCAAGGCCGCGTCCATCGTGCGCGCGCGAGGCAGCTCGTGCGCGAGCGTGCAGCAGATGTCCAGCGGCAGGCAGAGCATCGCCCCGGTCTGCTCACTCATTCTTGATGCCGAGCTCGCGGATGACCTTGCCGTAGCGGTCGGCGTCGCTGCGCAGCACGGCGGCGAACTGCTGCGGCGTGCCCTTGACGATCTCGACGCCCATCGAATCCATGCGCGTGCGCACCTCGGGTTGCGCCAGCGCCTTGTTGATCTCGTCGTTGAGCTTGGTCACCAGTTCCTTCGGCAGATTGGCCGGGCCGAAGGCGCCGTACCAGACGCCGAGTTCGTAGCCCGGCAGCGTCTCGGCCACGGTGGGCGCGTCGGGCAGCAGCGGCGAGCGTTTGGCCTCGGTCACGCCCAGCAGGCGCAGCTTGCCGGCCTTCACGTGCGGCAGCGTCTGCGTACCGGCCGAGAACAGCACCTGCGTCTGGTTCGACACGGTGTCGACCACGGCCGGCGCACCGCCCTTGTAGGGCACGTGCAGCATCTCGATGCCCGCGGCCTTCTCGAACAGCACCGCGCTCAGGTGGTTGGTGGAGCCCGGGCCGGCCGACGCATAGGCCAGCTTGCCCGGGTTGGCCTTGGCGTACGCGATGAATTCCTTCACGTTGGTCACGGGCACCGCGGGGTTGACGACCATGGTGTTGATCACGTTGGCCATCTGCGCGATGGGCGTGAAGTCCTCGACGCCGCGGAAGGGCATGGCGGGCATCAGCGCCGGGTTCATCGCATGCGTGCTCATCGAGCCGATCAGCAGCGTGTAGCCGTCGGGCTTCGCCTTGGCCACGAAGTTCGAACCGATGTTGCCGGACGCACCGGCCCGGTTGTCCACGATGACCGTCTGGCCCAGCGACTTGGTCAGTTGCTCGGCCAGCGAGCGCGCCAGGATGTCGGTCGAGCCGCCGGGCGCCCAGGGCACCACCAACGTGATGGGCTTGTCGGGCCATTCGGCCGCAGCGAGGGTGGCGAAGCCGCAGAGGGCCAGCAGCGTGACGCTGCGTCGGATGCGAGAAAGCATGGCATGAACTCCTGAATGAAAAAGAAAACGGTGGGCGCTAGCGGCCGACGGCGTAGCCCTGCATGCCGCGCGGGTTGGCCGCGGCGCGCAGCAGC
>CALRYR010000227.1:0-6940 GCA_943372425.1 Variovorax sp. YR752
CATGCACATCTTCGATCCGCGCTTCGCGCCATCGCCGCACTGGCGTCGCACGCCGCCGGTGGCCGACGTGCCGGCCTACCGGCTGCTGCAGCAGCGCATCGGCACGACGCGCACCGTCGTCGTCACGCCGTCGACCTACGGCGTGGACAACCGGTGCACGCTGGCCGCGCTGGCCGAACTCGGGCCGCAGGCCCGCGGCGTGGCGGTGGTCGATGCGGACGTCGACGCCGCCGAGCTGCAGCGCCTGCACCAGCACGGCATCCGCGGCCTTCGGGTCAACTTCTACAGTCCGCAGTCCTGGGGCGTGACCACGCCGCAGATGCTGACCACGCTCGCGGACAAGGTCGCCGCGCTCGGCTGGCACATCCAGGTGCTGGCGCGACCGGTCACGCTGGTGGAACTCGCGCCGGTGCTGCGGTCGCTGACGGTGCCGCTCGTGATCGACCATCTCGGGCTGATCGGCTCGATGGACGGCGTGGACGGCGACGCGTTCGCATCGGTACGCGCGCTGCTCGATGGCGGCCGAACTTGGATGAAGCTGTCCGCCCCGTACATCGAAGCGGACGCCGGTGCACCGGGCCGCGAGGCCAAGGACGCGGTGGCGCGCGCGCTGCTGGCCGCGGCGCCCGAGCGCATGCTCTGGGGCAGCGACTGGCCCCACACCGTGGCGCCGGCCGGCAGCATCGACGACGCGCAACTGCTCGACCGGTTCCGCAGCTGGTGCGCCAATGACCAGCACATGGACCGCATCCTGGTCGACAACCCCGCCGCCCTGTACGGCTTCGACTGACCCCACCGACCTCACGACACCGCCATGTTCCTGCTCCAGCCCCCCCAGGTCGCCGACCTGCAGCCCTTCACCCGCCTGCCGGACCGGTTCCGGGAGCGCCAGCACAGCGACTGGAGCCGGGCCAACCGGGGCGGCCAGCCGACGGACTCCTTCCTCGAAGGTCCCGTGGTCGACGACCAGGGCAACCTGTACGTGACCGACATTCCGTTCGGCCGCATCTTCCGCATCGACGCGGCGGGCGAGTGGACGCTGGTCGCCGAGTACGACGGCGAACCCAACGGCATGAAGCTGATGGATGCGCACACCCTGCTCATCACCGACTACAAGAACGGCCTGATGCGCCTGGACATCGCCAGCGGCCGGGTCGAGCCCTGGCTGGAGCGCCGCAACAGCGAACGCTTCAAGGGCGTGAACGACCTGGTCTTCGACAGCCAGGGCAACCTGTATTTCACCGACCAGGGGCAGACCGGCCTGCACGACCCCACCGGCCGCCTGTACCGGCTGCGCCCCTCGGGCCAGCTCGACCTGCTGCTGGGCAACGTGCCCAGCCCCAACGGCGTGGCGCTGTCGCCGGACGAGAAGGTGCTGTACCTCGCGGTGACGCGGGGCAACTGCGTCTGGCGCGTGCCGCTGCTCGCGGACGGCAGCGTCTCCAAGGTGAGCCAGTTCTTCACCTCCTACGGCGCCAGCGGCCCCGACGGCCTGGCCGTGGATCAAAGCGGCCGGCTGCTCGTGGCCAACCCGGGCCTGGGCTACGTCTGGGTGCTCAACACCCGCGCCGAGCCCGAACTGGTGCTGCGCGGCGCGCCCGGTGCGTCGATCACCAACCTGGCCTTCGGCGGGCCCGGGCGCGGCACGCTGTACGTCACCGACTCCACCCACGGCGCGGTGCTGCGCGCAGAACCAGGCGTGCCGGGCCTGGCGCTACATCATGCGGCGGCAGGGAGCCAGTAGCACCATGGCCACCGACACCATCGTCGTCACCGAAGCGAAGATCCATCCGGACGCCGTCGCCCTGCTGGCCGGCTACCGGCTGGTTTACACCGGCGCCAAGTTCGGCCAGGACGAGCTCGTCGCGCTGTGCGAGCGCGAGCAGCCGGTCGCGATCCTCGCGCGCTACGGGCGGATCGATCGCCGCGTGCTGTCGGCCTCGCCGCGCCTGAAGGTGGTCGGCCGCCACGGCGTCGGCATGGACGCCATCGACCAGCAGGCCGCGCGCGACCTGGGCATCGCGGCCTTGGCCGCTATCGGCTCCAACAGCCAGGCCGTCGCCGAGCACGCGCTGGGCCTGATGCTGGCCTGCGCGCGACGCATTCCCTGGCTGGACCGGCGGATGCATGACGGCCACTGGGACAAGGCCGGCTACATGGGGCTGGAGCTGTCGGGCGCGACGCTGGGCATCGTCGGCTGCGGCTCGATCGGTGCGCGGGTGATGCGCTTCGCGCTGGCCATCGGCATGAAGGTGCGGGTGTGCGATCCGTACATCGAGCCGTCCGCCTTGCCCCCGGGCGTCGTCCTGTGCGCGCTGGAAGAACTGCTGCCGCTGTGCGACGTGCTCTCGCTGCATTGCCCGCTGGACGACACCACCCGCGGGCTGCTCGACGCGCGCCGCCTCGGCCTGCTGCGGCAGAACGCCATCGTCATCAACACCGCCCGCGCCGGCCTGATTGACGAGGCGGCGATACAGGCCCGGCTCCGGGCCGGCCACCTGCAGTTGGGCATGGACTGCTTCGCGGTCGAGCCGATGGCCGACGACTCGCCGTGGCTCGACACCCCGAACGCGGTCCTCACGCCCCACATCGGCGGCACCACCGACGGCGGCCTGCGCGGCATGGCCGTCGGGGCGGCAGAGAACATCCTGCGGCATCTCGGGCGCCAGGGTTGACGCATCGCCGCCGGCGGTGTGTGCTGCTCAGTTCCGGAACGTCTGCGTCACCATCAAGCCGTGCCGCCCGCCGTCGACGATGCCGATGCCCACGCGCCCGAAGGCCGGGTTCAGGATGTTGGCGCGGTGGCCGGGTGAATTCATGAGGCCGGTGTGCGCCATGTCGAGCGTGCGCGCGAGCGCGAGGTTCTCGCCGGCGGCGCGGTAGGTCAGCCGTGCGGCGCGCAGGCGGTCGAAGGGCGAGCGGCCCTCGGGCGTGATGTGGGCGAAGTAGCTGCGCTCGAACATGTCGCGGGAATGCGCACGCGACACGTCGAGCGTCTCGGGGTCGGCCGTCAGCGGGCGCTGGCCCGCCTTGGCGCGCTCGGCGTTCACCAGGGTGAGCATGGCGGCTTCGAGGTCGGGGCGGGGCTTCGCGTCTTTCACCACGAAGGGCAGCGCGACGCGCTCCTGCGATTGCGGTTGCACCGTGAGCGCCTGCATGGTGCGCTCGACAGCGGGGTTGAAGATGGGGCCCAGCCGATGCTCGAGCCAGTCGGCCGGCACGCCCAGCCGCGCCACCAGGGTGCTATCTTGCGCCGCGCGCGTGATGCCATCGGTGAGCGGCAGGGCCGTGAGCAGCACGGCCACCACCATCGCGTTGATGGCGCCATTCGCAGCGCCGGGCAGCAGGCCCAGCGCACGATTCACCGACCGTGCCATGGCGCCGGCCGACAGGGGCCGGACGAGCCGGCGGGCAAGCCCGCTGAGCACCAGTTGCACCACAAGAAAGACCGCCAGGAAGGCGGCCGGCGATGCCCACGGCTCGGGCAGCAGCGCGTGGCGGTCGAGCAGGGCGGCGAGCCAGGGGCTGGCGAAGAAGGCGACGACCAGGCCGGCGGCGAGGCAAGCCAGTTCGACCACGCCCGCCACGAAGCCGACGCGCCACCCGCGCCAGACACCCAGCAGCAACACGGCGACGAGCAGCAGATCGATGGCGTTGAGGCCGTACAAGTTCAGGTTCGAGAAGTCCATGCCGAATGGTGCACCGAAGGCGCCGGACACCGCGTCGTCCGGGGCGGACGCCCGATCGACCGCATGCGCCTACAGGCCGGGCCAGGCCATCACGCTAGCTTGGACCTTTCCATCGCAAGAACCCGGAGAAAGACCCATGACCGAGAACGCATCGAATATCGCCCCGCAGGGCACCGCCCCCGACCGCATCGACCTCGCATCCGACGCGTCGATGGCCGAGTGGTCCAAGAAGCTGGCCGTGACCGACGAGCAACTGAAGGAAGCCGTGTCGAAAGTGGGTGACCGCGCGACCGACGTCGAAATGCACCTGAAGGGCAGCCGCAGCACGACCAACGAGGAGCGGGTGAAGGAAACTGGCGGCGCGTGACGACGTTGCGTCGGGCGCCCAGGCGTCAGTAGCCGCTGGTGAGGTTGCGCCGCGCCTCGTCGCGACGGCGCTGCTCGCGCACCACGTCGCAGCGTGGGTGGCGCGCATAGGCGGCCTGGCTGCAGTGCTCGGCTTCGCAGCGCGCAGCGAGCACGAAGAACAGGTGCTCGCAACCGACGCGCGGGTCGCTGGAGTTCGCTCTAGCGACCGTTGTTGAGGGTGCGCGTGGCGCTGCAGGCGCTGCGGGTGTCTTTGCGGCTGGTGGGGCCGACGCCGTGATGGGCGCCGACGCTGGCCGCGGCATGGTCGGCACCATCGACTCCCCCGGCGAGAGTGCGGCGTCCAACGGCACCGGCACGGACGGCGGCGCGACGGCGACGGGGGCCGGCGCGGCCACCGGTGTGGCGGGCAGTGTCTGGAGCGGCGCTGCCGCCGCAGCCACGCCGGGTGCGGCGGCACGCTCCGGCCCGAAACTGATCCAGGCGGCGAGCACCAGCACGGTGGCGCCGAGCAGCAGCACCGCCAGCATCAGCCCGCGAGGCGTCGCGCCTGCGGTCGTACCGGTGCGCGCTGCATCCGCGTTGGCACGCGTCGCCGATGATGGCTTGGCCGTCGCGCCCAGCGGTGCGCTCACGGTGTCGAGCGCCGCCGGCCCGGTCGCGGCGAAGGCCGGCAGCTTGCCCGCGCAGCCGATGCAGAACATCGCGCGGTCGCGGTTGGCGGTATGGCAGTTGGCGCAGAGAACGGTCATGGACGCTCGGGCAGTGGCGGTGGATCAGGGCTTGGACGTGAACATCAGCAGCGAACGGCCTGTCACGGTGTAGCCGTGGCCGGGCGCGAAGTCCACATCTTCCTGCGGGTCGAGCGCGGTGTCGATCACGCGCGTCCACGCCTTGCCGTCGGCACGGGGCGGCAGCACGAAGTCGATGGCGCCTTCCCACGCGTTGAAGACGAGCAGCACGCTGTCGTCGTGCGCCGCTTGTGGCAAGGACGACGCGGGCGCCGTGCCTTCGAGCAGCAGGCCGAAGCAGCGGGTCTGCGTGTCGGTCCAGTGCGCTTCGTCCATCTCGTTGCCGTCGGGTGCAAACCAGGTCGAATCCTTCACTTGCGCGGCATCGCTGAACTGGCCCGTGAGGAAGCGGTTGCGGCGCAGCACCGGCAACGTGTGGCGCAGCTGCGTCAGGTGCTGGGTGAACACCGTCAGGCTGCGGCCGGCCGGGGCGCTGGCGGCTTCCCAGTCGAACCAGGAGATGTCGCTGTCCTGGCAGTAGGCGTTGTTGTTGCCCTGCTGCGTGCGCGCGAACTCGTCGCCGGCCAGCAGCATGGGCGTGCCCTGCGACAGCAGCAGCGTGGCGAGCATGTTGCGTTGCTGGCGGGCGCGCAGCGCGAGCACCTCGGCGTCGTCGGTCGGGCCTTCGACGCCGCAGTTCCAGCTGCGGTTGTCGCCGTGGCCGTCGCGGTTGCCTTCGTTGTTGGCGTCGTTGTGCTTCTCGTTGTAGCTGGTGGTGTCGGCCAGCGTGAAGCCGTCGTGCGCGGTGATGAAGTTGACGCTGGACCACGGGCGACGGCCGCGCTTGTTGAAGCGGTTGCCGCTGGCAGTGAGGCATTGCGCCAGGGCCGGCGCCATCGCCTCGTCACCCTTCCAGAAGGCGCGCACGGTGTCGCGGAAGCCGTCGTTCCATTCGGCCCAGCCGGGCGGGAAGCCGCCGACCTGATAGCCGCCGGGGCCGATGTCCCAGGGTTCGGCGATGAGCTTGACGCTGGAGAGCACCGGGTCTTGACGGCAGCTGTCGAGGAAGCCGCCGCCTTCATCGAAGCCGTGCGGCTCGCGCGCCAGGATGGTCGCCAGGTCGAAGCGGAAGCCGTCGACGTGCATCTCGGTCACCCAGTAGCGCAGGCTGTCGGTCACCATCTGCAGCACGCGCGGATGGCTCAGGTTCACCGTGTTGCCGGTGCCCGTGTCGTTGATGTAGTAGCGCGGCTGGTCGGGCAGCAGGCGGTAGTAGCTGGCGTTGTCGATGCCCTTGAAGGAGATGGTCGGGCCCATCTCGTTGCCTTCGGGCGTGTGGTTGTAGACCACGTCCATGATCACTTCCAGCCCGTGGGCGTGGAAGCGGTCGACCATGTTCTTGAACTCGTCGATGTTCGGGCCGTCCATGTAGCGCTGGTCGAGCGCGAAGAAGCCGATGGTGTCGTAGCCCCAGTAATTCGTCAGCCCCTTCTCGGTGAGGAAGGGCTGGTTGAGGAACATCTGCACCGGCAGCAGCTCGACGCTGGTCACGCCCAGTTCCTTGATCGGGCCGATGACTTCGTCGAGCGCCAAGCCGGCGAAGGTGCCGCGGAACAGCTCGGGCACCTTGGGATGCTTCATGGTGAAGCCGCGCACGTGCGTCTCGTAGAAGACGGTCTGGTTCCAGGGCACGCGCGGCGCATCGGTCTGCGTCCACTCGAAGCGCGAATCGACCACCACGCACTTGGGCATGAAGGGCGCGCTGTCGCGTTCATCGAAGCTCAGGTCGCCGTCCGGATGGCCGACCGTGTAGCCGAACAGTTCCGGCCCCCACTTTAGTTCGCCCATGTGCGCCTTGGCGTAGGGGTCGAGCAGCAGCTTGTGGTGGTTGAAGCGGTGGCCTTGTTCGGGCTCGTAGGGGCCGTGCACCCGCAGGCCGTAGCGCGCGCCGGGCTCCAGCCCGGGCACGAAGCCATGCCACACCTCGTCGGTGTATTCGGGCAGCGTGATGCAGGCGAGCTCGGTGGTGCCGGCGTCGTCGTACAGACAGACCTGCACCTGCGTGGCGTGGGCCGAGAACACGGCGAAATTCACGCCGCGGCCGGTGTAGGTGGCGCCGAGGGGGTGGGGGGCGCCTTCTTCGAGCGTGTAGGA
>CALRYR010000228.1:0-6900 GCA_943372425.1 Variovorax sp. YR752
GCGTGGTACGGCCCCGGCTGGTACGGCCCGGGCTTCCCGCCGGCCGCCAGCCCGTGGTACCTGCGTGAAGTGAGCGTCGTGCTGCGCGAGCTGCCGTCGAACAAGGTGGTGTACGAGACCCGCGCCCGCAACGACGGACCGTACAGCGCCGACTCGGCCGTCCTGCCGGTGATGTTCCAGGCGGCGTTGCAGGGCTTCCCCACGCCGCCGGCCGGGGAGCGCCAGGTGAACATCGAGATTCCGACCGCGTCCAAGTGATCGAACCGACGCGCCTGATCGTCATCCGCCATGGCCAGACGGCATGGAACGTCGACACCCGCATTCAGGGCCAGTTGGACATCCCGCTGGACGATACCGGACGTTGGCAGGCGGCACGGCTGGGCGAAGCGCTCGCCCACGAGCCGGTAGACGCCATCTGCGCCAGCGACCTGTCACGCGCCTGGGACACGGCGCAGGCCATCGCCGCGCCGCTCGGGCTGGACGTGCAACCCGACCTCCTCTTGCGCGAGCGCGGCTTCGGGACCTTCGAGGGCAGGACCTTCGCCGACATCGAGCGCACCACGCCCGAGGAGGCCTTGCGCTGGCGCCGGCGCGACCCCGAGTTCGCCCCGGAGGGCGGCGAAAGCCTGGTGCGCTTCCGGGAACGCATCCTCGACGCAGTCGAAACGACGGCCGCGCGCCACCAGGGTCAGCTCGTGGTGCTCGTCGCCCACGGGGGCGTCATGGACGTCCTGTACCGCGCAGCCACCCGGCAGGAACTGCAGGCACCACGCACCTGGCAACTGGGAAACGCCGCGATCAACCGGATCCTGTGGACCCCCCAGGGCTTCAGCCTGATCGGCTGGAACGACACGTCGCATCTTGCGACGGCGCCGAGCGATGAAGTGAGCAGCTGAAGAGCGCGGTTTCTGCGCCACAGTTCACGACTCTCACCCTCAACTTTGGCCATAGGCCGTGGCCGCACTTTAAATTTGTCACCTTTGGTATTAATATTTCGACTTCGCCAACAATTTGTTTCGAAAGTGACGAAAACGTGTCTTCTGCAGGGCCAGCGCCGAGCGACGCACCAATCCCTCTGCTTCTGCCGGAGCAGGCCAAGCTGGCGCAGGTGTGGGCCGGGATGATCGGCATCGATGTGAACGACATCCGGCCCTCGGACAACTTCTTCGACCTGGGTGGGGATTCGCTGCTCGCCATCGCGGCCATCGACGAAGCAGGTCGCGTCCTGGGCTTCCGTGTCGAAGCCAAGCGCTATGTCTTCGAGACGCTGGCGCAACTGGCCGTCAACCAAGCCCCCGCCGCCGTCGCCGCGCCCGAATCCCTCCCGGAGAAGCGCAGCCTCTTCGGACGCATGAAGGCGTCCATGAAGCGCACGGCCTGAGCGCAGACATTCGGGCGCGCCTGCAGGACATCACGTGAACAAACTCGCCACGACATCCGTCGCGCCGTCCGTCACGTTGTCGGACAGCTGCCGCCTGTGGCTCGTCGACCTGGATCAACCGTGCGATGAGGCCACGGCCGCGATGCTGTCCGACGATGAAAAGGCGCGTGCCGGCCGGTTCGTGTTCGACAAGGACCGCCGCCGCTTCGTCACCGCGCGCTGCGCGCTGCGACAGCGCCTGTCCGTGGAAACCGGCGAAGCACCGGCAGCGCTGCGCTTCGTCTACGGCGCGTTCGGCAAGCCGTCGCTGGCGGATCATCCGCACTGCGCCTTCAACCTGAGTCATGCCGGCGGTACCGCGCTGATCGGCATCGTGCCCGCGTCGGCCCGTCGGCGAGACATCGTTGACATCGGCGTGGACATCGAAGCCGCGCGCAGCTTTCCGGATCTCTCATCGCTGGCCGAGGCCAGCTTCCACCGCGACGACATCGAGGCGTTCACGCAGGCGACCGACCCGACGTCGGCGTTCTTCCACGGCTGGACCCGCCGGGAAGCCTGCCTGAAGGCGCTCGGCACGGGACTGTCGTCGCTGCACACCATCCCCGCCACGGGCGTGGGTGTTCGAGCGGCGACGATCCTGGCGTCCGCAGAGACGGGCCCGCTGTCGCTGTCCATCGAATCGTTCCGGACATCGCCCGGCGTCTTCGCTGCGGTCGCCTGTGCATCGCCCCTCCCCTCGGTGGCTCGCAGCCACCGCGCCTGCGTCGAGCTTCTCTCATGACTCCCATCCTGTTCGGTGCGTCGCATCGCCGCCTCCTGGGCATGTTCCACGCCGCGGAAAGCAAGACACCGCGCGATGCCTCGGTGTTGCTGTGCGCACCGTTCGGTCATGAGGCCTTGCGGACGCACCGCTTCTACCGGCTGCTTGCCGTCCGGCTCGCGCGGCAAGGCTTCGACGTGCTGCGATTCGACAGCTACGGCACCGGCGACTCACCCGGGAGCGACGAGGAAGGCGACCTGCTGGGCTGGCGCCTGGATATCCAGGAGGCCCACGCCGAACTGGTCCGGCGCTCGAACGCGGGGCGTGTCGTCTGGTTCGCCGCGCGGCTGGCGGGCAGCCTCGCCATCCAGGCCTCGGCGCTGCTGGAACATCGGCCGAAAAAGATGGTGCTGTGGGAACCGGTCCTCGACGGCGCGCCTTACCTGCAGACCCTGCGCGAGAAGCACGTCGACGAACTCGAACTCAGCCACGCCATCCCCCGCGCCGAGTGGCGCCGCCAACTGCGTCAGGACCCCACATCGTTCACCGAGGAAGTGCTCGGCTTCGCCGTCTCGCCCATCCTGCGGCAGCAGATCCTCGACCTGAAGCCACAGACCCTGACCGTGAGCCCGGTCGTCGACACGACTGTGATCGCCAAGCCCGACGACCTGAAGACCCAGCAATGGACTGAGGCACAGCGCGCGGCCGGCGCGAAGGTCCGATGCGCGGCGCTGATGCACTCCCTGATGTGGACAAGCAATCCACACCCGGACAACGAAATGGTCCCCGCAGAAGCACTTCAACGCGTGATCGCCGCCATCCATCATGACTGAACTCATCGAAACCCCCGTCCTCTTCGGCGCCGAGAAGAACCTCTTCGGCATGCTCACGCAGCCTCAGGCGCGCAGTTCCGGGGTGGGCATCCTGTTGCTCAACACGGGCGTCAACCATCGCATCGGGCCGCATCGGATCAACGTGAAGATCGCGCGGCGCCTGGCCCTGTCCGGCGTGACGTCGCTGCGATTCGACCTGTCGGGCATCGGGGACAGCGTCGCCTCGAGCAGCGCGAAGCCCTTCCGCGAACAGGCCATCGACGACATGAAGGCGGCGCTCGACCATCTTCAGGAGCGATGCGGCATCCGGACCTTCCTCGTGTACGGCGTCTGCTCCGGTGCGGACAACGCGCTGCGGCTCGCGCTGAACGATCCCCGGATCTCGGGGCTGATGGCCTTCGACGGCCCCAGTTTCCTGACGCGTCCTGCGCGGATCGAGCGCAAGCTGCGGCGGATGGCGGCGTTCCCCCTGAATGCGGCGGTGCGCGACACCTACCCGTGGTGGCGAGACATGCGCCGCGCCCTCACGCACGGTGATGCCGCTGCGCGGGACAGGACGCTCGGCCGGATCAAGGCATGGCTGCCGGGGCGCAAACCTGTGATGGCGGGCAGCATCTTCGAAGCGGATGCGCCGATGCTGAGCCCCGACCAGCACGAGAAGAACCTGCTGTCGCTGGTCGATCGCGGCGTGGCGCTGTCGCTGCTGTATTCGGTGACTTACAACTCGACCGACCGCAACCACGGCATGCTGGGACAGTTCGCGGATTCGCGCGTCTTTTCGCACGCGCAGTACCGCTTCCTGCACGATGTCGACCACACGGCGACCACGCTCGTGATGCAGGACAAGCTGTTGGGCATCATCGAGGACTGGGTGCGCTCGCTGGCGCCGGAACAGCCCTTGGGGCGCGGCAGGGCCACGCAGGCGCCCGAGTCCACGGACTTCGGTGCACTGCGCGCGATGACCGTCTGAGCGGCGGCCTCACCAGCGACCTGTTTGCACAGGTGCGGCGCCGCGGGGGCGACCGCTAAAATCGGTTGCTCCACAGCCTCTGGATATACCCCATGAACCGCTGCCTCCGCACCGCCGCACCCGCCCTCTTCTCCCTGGTCGCCCTGGTGGCCGCCTTCGCCTGGGCACCTTCGGCCTCGGCGCAGACGTCTGTTCAGAATGAAGCCGCCGTCGGCGGCCGGAATTTTCCCGAAGGCACGCTGCGCGGCGCACTCGTGGTGGTTGCCGCACCCGAGGTCCAGCTCGACGGGCGCCCCGACCGCCTCTCACCTGGCGCGCGCATCCGAAGCGCCGAGAACATGGTCGTGACCACCGGCGCCATCACCGGGCAGGAGCTGCTGGTCAACTACACACGCGACGCCGCCGGCCTGCTGCGCGAAGTCTGGATCCTCACGGCGACCGAAGCGAGCGTGAAGCGCGCCTCGGTCGAGCGCCCCTTCCTCAACTTCTGGCCTTTCACGACCGCCAGCGGCGCGACCGACGACGGCAAGACGCCGTTCAACCAGCTGCCCACCTACGGGCAGTAACGCCCGCGGCAACGCCGCACCTGTCCATCCTCGGGCGCTTCATCGGGCGCCCGCGCCGCTTCTTCCGGCGGCCTCTCCCCTCTTCTCCCCACGCCATGAGCAAAAAAGTCTTCATCAAAACCTTCGGCTGCCAGATGAACGAGTACGACTCGGACAAGATGGCCGACGTCCTGAACGCCGCCCAGGGCTATGAGCCCACGCAGGATGTGGAAGAGGCCGACCTCATCCTCTTCAACACCTGCTCGGTGCGCGAGAAGGCGCAGGAAAAGGTCTTCAGCGACCTCGGCCGCATCAAGCACCTGAAGGCCCGCGGTGTGAAGATCGGCGTGGGTGGCTGCGTCGCCAGCCAGGAAGGCGCGGCCATCATCGCGCGCGCGCCCTACGTCGACGTGGTGTTCGGCCCGCAGACGCTGCACCGCCTGCCCGAGATGCTGGCCCAGCGCGATGTGCAAGACCGTCCACAGGTCGACATCAGCTTCCCCGAGATCGAGAAGTTCGACCACCTGCCGCCGGCACGGGTCGAGGGCGCGACCGCCTTCGTGTCGATCATGGAAGGCTGCTCCAAGTACTGCAGCTACTGCGTCGTGCCCTACACCCGCGGCGAGGAAATCAACCGCCCGCTCGACGACGTGCTGGTCGAAGTCGCCGGCCTGGCCGACCAGGGCGTGCGCGAGGTCACGCTGCTCGGCCAGAACGTGAACGCCTACCGCGGCGCGATGGGCGGCACGAGCGAGATCGCCGACTTCGCGCTGCTCATCGAATACATCGCCGAGATCCCCGGCATCGAGCGCATCCGCTACACGACCAGCCACCCGAACGAGTTCACGCCGCGCCTGATCGAGGCCTATGCCAAGGTGCCGAAACTGGTGAGCCACCTGCACCTGCCGGTGCAGCACGGCAGCGACCGCATCCTGATGGCGATGAAGCGCGGCTACACCGCCATGGAATACAAGAGCACGGTGCGCAAGCTGCGCGCCATCCGGCCCGAGCTGGCCCTGAGCAGTGACTTCATCGTCGGCTTCCCGGGCGAGACCGACGAGGACTTCGCCAAGATGATGAAGCTGATTGAGGACTGCCGCTTCGATTCGAGCTTCAGTTTTATCTTCAGCCCGCGCCCTGGCACGCCCGCTGCCGCGCTGCACGACGACACGCCGCATGCGGTGAAGCTGGCGCGCCTGCAGCAGGTGCAGGCCGCCATCGACGCCAACGTCAAACGCTTCGGCCAGGCGCTGGTCGACACCACCCAGCGCGTCCTGGTCGAAGGCGCATCGCGCAAGAACGCGAGCGAGCTGATGGGCCGCACCGCATGCAACCGCGTGGTCAATTTCGAAGGCGATGCGCGCCTGGTGGGTCAGATGATCGACCTGCGCATCACCCGTTCGCTGGCCTACACATTGCGCGGCGAAGTCCCCACGCGCGAAGTCACCGACGCCGCGTCGGCCAGCGCCGCGATCGCCGCCTGATGCCGAAGCTGACCTCGACACGCGGCTCGTTCCAGCAACTGCTGCTTTTCGCCTTTCTCCTGATCACCGCCCTGCTGGTGGGCGTGGCCCTGCGTGCCGTGTTTCAGTACGACGCGCTGATGACCCAGAGCCGCGACGCAGCCGCCCGCGCCCTCACGCTCTCGGGCGCGGCGCAGTCGCTGGCCGAACGCAGCGCGGCGATGGAGCGCGCCGGCCGCCAGTCGCTGGTGCTGAACGACGCGGTGCTGCGCCGCCGCTTCGACGACGCTGCCCGCGACGCGCAGAACGTTCTGACGCGTCTGGCCGACAACGGCGTGCAGCGCACGTCCATCGACGCCTGGCGCATGCAGCTCGATGCGATGGAGCGGTTGCTGGTCGGCCCTTCCGAAACAGCCCTCGCACGCGAAACCACGCTCGCAATGCAGTTCCGCGACCTCGACACCGTGAACACCGACA
This sequence comes from Variovorax sp. YR752, assembly GCA_943372425.1. Taxonomy (GTDB): domain Bacteria; phylum Pseudomonadota; class Gammaproteobacteria; order Burkholderiales; family Burkholderiaceae_C; genus Variovorax. The sequence continues at coordinate 6,430 of CALRYR010000228.1, forward strand.
TCGCCCAGCAGGCGCAGACGCAGATCGAGGCACAGAACACCGCGCTCTCCACGCGACTGGGCGACGCCCGCACGCGGCTGATGCGAGAGGTGCTCGCCACCAGCGCGTTCGCGGTGGCGCTGGCGCTGGCCTTCGGTGTGTGGCTGGCGCGGCCCTTCAAGCGGCTGCAGCGCGCCATCGTCGGCCTGGGGGAGAACCGGCTCGACGAGCCGATCGACATCCGCGGTCCGGCCGACGTGCGGCGGGTGTCGCAGCAGCTCGAATGGCTGCGACTTCGTCTGACGGAACTGGATGCCGACAAGGCACGCTTCCTGCGTCACGTCTCGCATGAACTCAAGACGCCGCTGGCGGCCCTGCGCGAGGGCATCTCGCTGCTGGAAGACGGCGTGACCGGCGCGCTCAACCCGGCGCAGCGCGAGGTCGCGCAGATCCTGCAGCAGAACGCCATCTCGCTGCAGAGCCAGATCGAGG
>CALRYR010000229.1:0-6886 GCA_943372425.1 Variovorax sp. YR752
AGCCCGGTGCCAGCGACCTCGGCCTCGGCCTCGGCGGCTTCGCGCGACAGGCGCACCGACAGCATGGTGCCGCGCGGCAAGGCGCCCATCAAACGGCCACGCGCCGCGATCAGCCGGATGCCGTCCTCCAGCGAGAACACGCCCGCCAGAACCGCGCACACGTACTCGCCGATGCTGTGCCCGGCCAGCGTCGCCGGCCGAACGCCCCAGCTCAGCCACAGGGTCGCCAGCGAATACTGGATGCAGAACATCGCCGGCTGGGTCACGTCGGTGGTGTTCAACCGGCGCTCGCGCTCGGCCTCGTCGCCAAGCACCGCGCCGAGGCCCAGCACGAGGCGCCGAAGGTCCTCGCCCAGCAGCGGCGCGAGGAGGTCGGCGCATCGGTCGAAGGCCTGCCGGAACACCGGCTCCTGTTCGTACAGGTCGCGGCCCATGCCCAGGTACTGGGCGCCCTGGCCCGCGAAGATGAAGGCCAGCTGGGGCGCACCAGCCCCGGTCTTTCTCGGTGCCGACAGGTCGTGCAGCGTGTCGGGCTGCCCAGTGCTGCAGAGGCCGAAGCGGCGCTGCTTCAGCCGCTTGCGACCCATGGCCAGCGTGAACGAGACATCGGCCGGCCGCGCCGCGCTGCCCGAGGCCAGCGCGGCGGCGTGGCGCTCGGTCAGCGCGTCCAGCGCGGACTCCGTCGCCGCCGAGAAGAGCATCGGCAGCCAGGGGCGCTGCGTCGCCGCGTCGGGCCGCGCGAACGGCACCGGCGCCTCTTCCATCACCACGTGCGCGTTCGTGCCGCAGAAGCCGAAGGAGCTGACACCCGCGCGGCGCGGCTGGCCCTGGGTGTTCCAGTCGACCAGCCGGGTCGGGATGAAGAACGGGCTGTTCTGGATGTCGATGTGCGGATTGATGCCGCTGAAGTTCACCAGCGGTGGGATCTGCCGGTGGGTCATGGCCAGCGCCGTCTTGATCACGCCGACCACCCCGGCCGCCGTGGTCGGGTGGCCCAGGTTGCCCTTGACCGAACCGAGCGCGCAGAAATTGCGCTGCGTGCTGTCGATCTCGAAGACGTTGCGCAGGGCCTGGAACTCGATCGGGTCGCCCACCGGCGTCGCCGTGCCGTGCGCCTCGATGTAGCTCACCGACGAGGGGCTGATGCCCGCGCGTGCCTGCGCGGTGGCGATGACTTCCATCTGCCCCTTCACGCTGGGCGCGAGGTAGCTCTTCTTGCCCGCGCCGTCGTGGTTGACGGCCGAGCCCTTGATCACGGCGAGGATGGTGTCGCGGTCGGCGATCGCATCGCTCAGGCGCTTGAGCACGACGACGCCCGCGCCGTCGGAGAACATCGTGCCGCTCGCGTCGTTGGAGAACGGCCGGCAGTGCCCGTCGCCGGTGAAGATGCCCGAGGGCTCGTGCAGCTGGCCCGACATCTGCGGCGTGCGCAATTCGATCGCGCCGGCCAGCGCCATGTCGCACTGGTAGCTCAGCAGGCTCTGGCAGGCGCTGTCGACGCTCACCAGGCCGGTCGAGCAGGCGGTGTGCACGCTCAGGCTCGGGCCCGTGAGGTTGAGCTTGTGCGACACGAGCGTGGCGATGTGGTCCTTCTCGCGGCCGATCTCGACCTGGACCTCGCCGACCATCTTGATGAGCCGCGGGTTCGTCGCGACGTTGTGGATGTAGTAGAAGTTGTTGCCCATGCCGGCGTAGACGCCGATCAGCCCGTCGAAGCGGTCGGCGTCGTAACCGGCGCGCTCCAGCGCCTCCCAGGCCAGCTCCAGGAACACGCGCTGCTGCGGGTCCATCACCACGGCGTCGTTGGGGCTCACGCCGAAGAAGGGCGCATCGAACATCTCGGGGTGCTTGATCATCCCGCGCACCCGGATGTAGTTCGGGTTGGCGCGCAGTTCCTCAGGCACCGACGGGTCGTCGAGCTCAGGCGCGAAGCGCGTCACCGTCTCGCGCCCTTCGGCGAGCAACGACCAGAATTCGTCCACCGTGTCCGCCCCGGGCACCCGGCTGGCCATGCCGACGATCGCGACGGCCTCGTCCGCCGCGTGCGCCACGCCCTTGCGCTGCTGCAGCTCGATGCGCGCACGCGCCGTCGCCTTCACCTTCTGCAGGTAGTCCTTGTCGTTCTGGTGCGCGAGCAGCGAATTGATCGTCGGATGCTCGAACAGCTCGCCCACGCCGATGCGCGAGGCCGCGCGGCGCGAGAAGGTGGCGGCGATGTAGTTGGCCTTCAGCGAATCGACCCCCAGGTCGAACAGGTTGGCATCCGGGTCCACCTGCGCGAGCCCGAGCACACGCGCGACGATGCCGATGAGCAGCTGCCGCGGATCCTGCGACGCCGCCTCTTCCGCGCCGTCGTCCTCGCGCAGGTCGAGCGCGGCGAGGGCCTTCTTGTCGACCTTGCCGTTGGGCGTGAGCGGCAGCGACTCCAGCACCACCACCTTCGACGGCACCATGTAGTCGGGCAGGCGCTGCGCCACGAAGGCCTTGACCGTTGCCGGAGCGGCGTCGCCGGGCGCACCGACCGTGACGAAGGCAACGAGCTGCGCGCCACTCACCGGATCGACCTGGCAGACCACCGCGCCCTGCTGCACACCGGGGCAGTCGAGCACGTGCTTCTGCACGTCGTTGAGTTCCACGCGGAATCCGCGGACCTTCACCTGCTCGTCCATCCGGCCGATGACCTGCAGCGAACCGTCGGGGAGGAACATGGCGACGTCGCCGGTGCGGTAGAGCCGTGCCTGCGGGTCGTCCGAGAAGATGTCGGGCACGAAACGCGCGCCGGTCAGCGCCGGCTGGGTGTAGCCCAGCGTGACGCCGGTGCCGCCGATGAAGAGTTCGCCGGACGTGCCCTCGGGCACGGGCATGAGGTACTCGTCGAGCACGTAAACGGTGGTCTCCCGGATCGGCCGGCCAACGGAGATCGGCGCGCGCGGGTCCTCGATGCGGCAGCAGGTCGACCAGACGGTCGTCTCGGTCGGGCCGTACATGTTCCACAACGCGCGGGTCGACGCGTGCAGTTTCTCGGCCAGCTTGTTGTCCAGCGCTTCACCGCCGCAGAGCACGGTCAGCGTCGGCGATCCGGCCCAGCCGGCGAGGAACAGCATGCGCCAGGTCGCCGGCGTCGCCTGCATCACCGTCGCGCCGGTCGTGCGGATCAACGCGGCCAGCCGCTCGCCGTCGACCACCTCGCTCTTGGAGGCGAGCACGATCCGCGCACCCGTGATGAGCGGCAGGAACAGCTCGAGCACCGAGATGTCGAAGGATGTGGTTGTCACCGCGAGGAGGATGTCCGTCTCGGTCAGGCCCGGCTCGGCCTGCATGCTCAGCAGGAAATTCGTCACGGCCACGTGCGGGACCATCACGCCCTTGGGCTTCCCGGTGGAGCCGGAGGTGTACATGACGTACGCGAGATCGCGCGGGCTTGGCGCTGCCTCTGGTTGCGCGGCGACTGCGCCGGCCGGCTCGTCGGCGACCGCGTCAGGCTTCGAGAGGTCGATGCAGTTCGACGGCGGTGTTCCGAGATGAATGGTGCCCGAATGGATCAGGTACGACAGTCCGGCATCCTCCACGATGTGGTCGAGCCGTTCCCGGGGAAAGAGCGGGTCGAGGGGCACGTAGGCGCCGCCCGCCTTGTGGATGGCCAGCATGGCGGCCAGCATGTCCACCGAGCGTTCGACGTGCAGGCCGACCAGGGTGTTGCGCTGCACGCCGAGCCGGCGCAGGCGGCCGGCGATTTCTTCCGCACGCCGGTCGAGCGCCCGGTAGCTGGTTTCCGCGCCCTCGAAGACCACGGCCACGCGCTCGGGATGCGCCTTCACGTGTTGCGAGAAAAGGCTGGTGATGGAGGCGTGGGAAGACGATGTCATGAGGGCTCTCTCGAAGGCTGGAGCGAGGCAGTCGCACGGGTTGGGGCGCGCTGTTCGCTTGACAGACTGGATCGGCGATCCAAAGTCGGTATTCAGCAGATGTGCACCAAAATGTTAAAACAAAAGGTGACAACTCTTTCTTGACGAAAGACATATGCAGTGAATAAGCACCTCCGTCCGTGACATATTCACGGCCCGTTTTCGGCAGCGGAGCCGCTTAGTTGACGAGCGCCAGCGCCGCGTAGTCACCGACCTTGTCGCCCAGCCCCGCCGCATGCAGCCGCACGCCGTGGGTCAGCGGCGCCAAATGGCCGTCGATGTGCGCCTGCAACCGCGGCAGCAGGAAGTCGCGGTTGTGCCAGAACACGCTGCCGCCCAGGCTGATCGCCTGCAGGTCGAGCGTGGCGACCAGGTTGTAGAGCGCGCGGCCCATCACGCGGCACAGCGCGTCGGTGATGCGCACGGCGTCGGCCTCACCCGCGACCGCCGCCTTGAACAGGTCCTCCGCCGAGCGGCCGAAGCGTCGCGCGATCGAATTGCCGGCGACCAGGCCTTCCACGTCGCCCACGTTGCCGCAGCCGCACAGCGCGTCCTGGTTGTCGTCGTCCGACACGAAGGTGTGGCCGGCGTGGCCGGCGTTGCCGTTCTTGCCGCGCAGCGGATGCCCGTCGATGCACAGGCCGACGCCCACGCCGGTGCTCCAGGTGACGTAGGCGCAATGGTCCAATCCCTTCAGCGCACCCCAGCGGCGCTCGGCCTCGAGGGCCGCCACCGCGTCGTTCTCCACCCGCACGCGGGCGAAGCGCTTGCGCAGCGGGGCCTCGATCACCGCCGTCATCCAGTCGTTCGGCAGCCCGCGCGCCGGCCCGGCCAGGCCGCCGCAGATGTTGGGCGTGGCGAGTTCGACGCAGCCGTCGTTCAGAACAAAAGGCCCGGCCGACGAGACACCGACCGATTCGATGGCCGACGACGAGACGCCGATGGCGCCGCAGGCCACATCGATCAGCGCCAGCACCTGTCGCGCGACCGCGTCGTTGTCGCCGGTCTTGGCGGTGGGTGCGCTCTGGCGCGCCATCAGCGTGTCGTTGCCCGGCAGCGCCAGGCTGACCGCGACCTTGGTGCCGCCGATGTCGACGCAGGCTCTCATGGCGTGGGGCTCTCTTTCGGAATCAGATCAGTTTGGCGACCAGCGCGGCGAGCGTGCTCAGCGCCACCGTGCTGCCGATCGGCAATTGCCATTCGCGACCGAAGGCGCGGAACTCGAAGTCGCCGGGCAGGCGCCCGAAGCCGAAGCGCCGCAGCCATGCCGTGAGGCCGCTCATGAGCAGCAATGCGAGCACGACGACGATCAGCCAGCGAATCATGCCGGCCAGTCTAGGCGGCGAGCGCGGCCAGTGCCTGTCGGTGGAGTTCGGGTGTGGCCGCCGCCACGACGCGGCCGTCGGACTGCAGGCCGAGCGCGCGGCCTTCCCAGTCGGTGATCACCCCGCCGGCCGCCTCGATCAGGCCGGCTGGCCCGAGGTAGTCGTAGGGCTGCAGGCCGGTCTCGACCACCAGGTCGACGGTGCCGCCAGCCAGTTGGGCATAGCCGTAGCAGTCGCCGCCGAAGCGGCGCATCGCGCAGCGCCGGCTCAGCGCGTCGAAGGCCTGCCAGTCGGCGGCACTGAAGATGTCGGGCGAGGTGGTGACGATGCGCGCCTGCGCGATGTCGGTACACGTGCTCACCTGCACAGCCACACCGTTGCGGTGCGCGCCGATGCCGGCCTGCCCGACCCAGCGCTCGCCGAGCACCGGCATGTCGACCATGCCGAGCACCACGCGCGCGCCTTCGAGCACGCCGATCAGCGTGCCCCACAGCGGCGACGCGGTGATGAAGCTGCGGGTGCCGTCGATCGGGTCGAGCACCCACACGCGGGCCGCGTCGATGCGCTCCGCGCCGTGCTCCTCGCCATAGATGCCGTCGGCCGGCTGCTCGGTGGCGAGCACGGCGCGCATCGCGGTCTCGGCAGCGCGGTCGGCCAGCGTCACGGGGCTTTCGTCGGCCTTGGTGATGATGTCGAGCGGCGTTCGGAAGTACGCCATCGACTGGGCCGCCGCGGCATCGGCGAGGGCGTGGGCGGTGCGGAGGAGTTCGGGAGGAAGGCTCATCGGGCGGATACGGGTGAAGGGTGGCCGGGATCGACAACGGGACTGCCATTAGAACCGAGCGGGTTTGACAGGCCATGCCGAGGCTGCAAGCATGGCTGACGATGATGGAAAGACAGAGCATGGCGTTTCATCGATGGTTCCGGCCCCTGCTGGCGGCGCTGCTGCTCGCCTGGGCGACGCTCGGGGCGGCCGCGCCGTCCGCGCAGGAACACCGGGTCATCCAGACGCTGATCGAACGCGTCGAGAAGATGACGGACATGACCTTCCTGCGCAACGGCAGCCCCCACACGGCCGCCGAGGCGGCGCAGCACATGCAGGCGAAGTACGCGCATTTCAAAGACAGGATCGCCACGGCCGAGGATTTCATCGACCTCTGCGCCTCGCGCTCGGAAATGAGCGGCAAGCCCTACCTGGTGAAGATGGGCAACGACGCTCCCGTGGAAGCGAGCGCCTTTCTGACGAGGGAACTGCGCGCAGTGCGCAGCGCGCCACCGCCCTGACGCAGGCTACAGCGTGTGGCTGCGGTCGCCGGCGGCAAAACCCAGCGGCTCCCAGGGCTCGCCAGCGGCCAGTCCGATCACCTTGAAGAGCTCGCCCATCTCGTGCTCGTGCACCAGGTGGCCCGCCAGCGCGCGCTGTGCCACGCTGGCCTGGTCGGACAGGCCGAGCAGCCCGCAGTTGATGAGGAAGCGCCCCTGGCTGGTGTAGCCCAGCACATGCAGCCCGGCGTCCTGCGCGGCCAGCGCGATGCCGGTGAAGTCGACATGCGCAGTGACGTCCTTGGCGCCGACGTCGACCAGCGGGTTGTCGTCGGAACGGTGCGCCTGATGGCACATCACGGTGCCCATGTGGCGCTGCGGGTGGTAGTACTC
>CALRYR010000230.1:0-6781 GCA_943372425.1 Variovorax sp. YR752
CGAGCTCGTGCGTCTCGTCGTGCGTGAAGACCGCGCCATGCCCGGCGTTGAACAGCGGGCAGTCCTCCAGCATCTCGACGGCGAGGCAGACGGCGTCGAGCGCTGGCGCGCCGCGCAGCAGGGCGGCCTGGGCGGCGGCGACGATGGCGTGCAGCGCCTCGCGGTAGGGCTGGGCGCTGGCAGCGTCGGCCGCCACGGCGGCGATGGTGCCGGCGCCGCCATGGATGGCGATCACGGGGGTGGTGTTCATGGTGTCTCGTTCTTGAGGGCAGCCGCGGTACGCAGGCCTTGCGCCCCATGCAGCCAGGGCACGACCGACTCCATCACGCTGCCGGCCATCTGGAAGGCGCCCGGTGTGCGCAAGGCGACCGCGCTGCTCAATGCCTCGATGACGGCCAGCGCGCTGGTCTCGCAGTTGGGACGGTAGCGGGTTTCGGTCTGCGCATACAGCGCCACGTCGGCCAGCGGCGCCAGGGGGGAACTGGGCCGGTCGGTCAGCACCAGCACCCGCACGCCGTGCGCCCGCGCGATGCCCGCCAGCGTGACGGTGTCGGTCAGATAACGCGGAAAGCCGATGGCCACCAACAGGTCACGCGAAGTGCCGCGGGCGACCGAGCGGGCGCCGTGGGTCACGCCGCTGGGCGTGGGCAGCAGCCGCAGGTCGGCGCAGTAGGCGTCGAGGCCATGGTGCAGCAGGCCCGCCAGCCAGGCGCTGGCGCCGAAGCCGGCGATGTAGACGGTGCGCGCGTCGAGGATGTGCTGCACCGCCTGTTCGCAGGCGCCGTAGTCCAGCGTGCGGCGAGTCGCCTCGATGTTGCGGTGGCTTTCTTCCAACGCCGTCGCGAACACTTCGGCCACGGTCGACGGCTGCGCCAGGTTGCCGCGCAGCTGCTCCACCGGCGCGATCAGCGGCTCGAAACCCCGCACCAGCTCGGCCCGGAAGCTGGCATAGCCCTCGTAGCCCAGCGCCCGCGCGAAGCGGTTGGCCGTCGCCACCGACACGCCCGCCGCCACCGCCAGCTCGTCGATCGGCAGCGTCGCGACCTGCAACGGATGCGTGAGCACGTAGTCGGCCACCTGCCGGTGCGAACGCGTCAGGCGCGGGAGTTCCTGCGCGATGCGTTGCGCCACCGTGGTGCTGCTGGCGGGGGTAGGAAGCGGGGTCATGCCTCGACGGATGCACCCTTTGCGGGCGGAAAAGTAAATTTGATTACAAATATACCCTCGCGCCGAAAATTTTTGGTCATTTGCGTGCGTGATGCAAATTCCGGGCCCGCCAAAGCCCGAACGGATGCCGCCGCGCCGGGGTCAGCGCTCTTCGTCGAGCCCCGGCCCTTGATGAAACACCAGATCCTCCACCACCGCCCCGCCCACCAGATGCTGCGAGACGATGCGGTCGAGGTTCTCGGGCGTCACGTTGTAGTACCAGGTGCCGTCGGGCTGGACGCACATCACCGGGCCGCCCTTGCAAGCCGCAAAGCAGCCGACGCGGGTGCGCTTGACGCGCAGTTCGCCTTCGTTGAGCCCTGCGGCCTTGAACTTCTCGCCCAGGCTGTCGAACAGGTCTTGCGAGGCGCCGTCGGGCGTGCAGCGGGGGCCGGTGCACACCAGCAGGTGGCGCTTGTAGCTGCCGATCTTGGGTTTGACGGCCTCGGTCATTCCTGCGCCTCCTCGACGGGCGCCGGCGTGGGCGCCTCGTCTTCGACCGGCGCCGCGAGCACCGCTTCGATGTAGTCGAGCGGCAGCCGGTGGCGCTGCGCCAGTTCGGCCGCGCTCGCGCCTTCGGCATGGTCGGCGCGCAGGTTCTGCAGCCAGCCGAGCAGGCCGGTCGACAGCGACCGGCCGGCGCGCTCGCCCTCGCGCGTCGCGCCGCCGTCATCGAGGTCGTACTTGTTGGCGTAGCCGCGCGGCGTGACCATCAGCCCGTGCTGCACGAAGGTGTGGCTGTTGCCGATGAGCACCGTCGTCAGCATGCCGATGTCGCAGTCGCTCATGCGATCGAGCGTGGTGAACTCGATGCGCTCGCGCCGCCGGTAGGCCGACTTGACCACCGCCACCGGCGTGTCGGGTCGACGGTGCCGCAGGAAGAGCTGCTGCGCCTGCACGATCTGCTGGGTGCGCCGGCCGCTCTTGGGGTTGTAGAGCGCCACCACGAAGTCGGCGGCGGCCACGGCGTCGAGCCGCCGCGCGATCACCGGCCAGGGCGTGAGCAGGTCGCTCAGCGAGATGGAGCAGAAGTCGTGCGTGAGCGGCGCGCCCACCAGCGCTGCGCAGGCGTTGATGGCCGACGCGCCCGGCACCACCTCGACGGTGATCGGCGAGTCCGGCGTCCAGCCGGCCTGGAACAGCACCTCGTAGGTCGGCCCGGCCATGCCGTAGACGCCCGCATCACCGCTGGAGATGAGCGCGACCTTCTTGCCCTCGCGTGCGCATTCGAGCGCGTTGACCGCGCGATCGAGTTCCTCGGTCATGCCCTTCTTGACGACCTCCTTGCCTTCGAGCAGCTCGGCGACCAGCTTGATGTAGGTGCTGTAGCCGATCACCACATCGGCCTCGGCGATCGCGTCGCGCGCGCGCTGGGTCATGTGCTCGTGGCTGCCGGGGCCGATGCCCACGAGCATGATTTTTCCTGCGGTTTTTTCTTCCATGGGTGCGGCCTCAGGCGGCGGGCGCGACGCGCTGCAGCATGCCCTCGTCGATGCACACGGCCAGCCAGCGGCGCTTGCGCAGGCGCGTCGCGCCCAGGGTGAGGCCGAGGGTCAGCAGCGGCTCGATGGCGACCAGGCTGATGTACGAGGCGGCGAACAGCCCCCAGTCGGAGAACGCGGCCGCGTCGCTGCTGATCGACAGCCAGAAGCCGACCATCAGCGTGACGCCGGCGTAGTAGACGGCGTCGAGCTTGAGCACGTTGGCCACGGTGATGGCGCGCATCTTCCGGCCGAGCAGGTGGTGCACGGTGACCAGCGGCACGGCCAGGCTCAGGAAATTGACGGCCAGGTGCGCCAGGTCTTGCGGCTCGAAGATCAGCGCCTGCATCAAGAGGCCGATGCCGAAGCCGAACAGCGTGGGGATGAAGCCGAACAGCAGGTAGATCGGCATGGCGCCGACCAAGTGCAGCTCGGACGGGCCGACGGGCAGGTGCCACGCCTGCATGAGCAGGCTGAAGAAGAACGATGCCAGGGCGGTGCGCAGCCAGGCGGTGGGGCTTTTGAGCAGGCCCATGGCGTGGGCGCCCAGCAGGGCCGATGCGCCGGCCGCGGCGTAGGCCAGCTTGTCTTGCGAAAGGATGCCGATTTCGATGTGCATGGTGATGTCTTTCAGGAAGGGACAGGAAAGGAGGCGAGGGCGACGGACACCGTGGCGTTCTTGCCGTCGGCACCGCGCAGCTTGTGTTTCTCGACGCGCAGGTCAGTCATGGCGACGCCGCCGGCCAGCAGCGCGGCCGCCTCGCTCACCGACGGTGTGCCCATGTAGCGCTGCACAGTGGCCGAGGGGTTGGGCACCGGCACCGCCGCGAGTTGCGCGGCCCTGAACCACTGCATCGTCCAGCCATGGCGCGCGGCGAGTTCGATGAAGGCCGCTTCGTCGGCCTTGGCGTCGATGCTGGCCGCGGCCACCACATCGGCCACGGTGGCGCCGATCTGCGCGAGCGCTGCGTCCAAGCAGGCCTGCACGGTCGCGAGCGGCGTACCGCGGTCGCAACCCAGGCCGATGGCGTAGCGTGTCGTGCGCAGGTCGACGGTCATTGCGGCGGCCGGTACACGACCAGCCGTTCGGCCAGCGCATCCCACTGCGCCGCGCTCACGTCGGCATGCGTGATCCACAGCACGGCCTTGAAGCGCGCGAGGTTGACCTCGTCGAAATGGGCGAACGTGTGGATGTTGGCCGGCAGTGGCGTCGGCCGGGTCCACCAGTCGGGGCTGCCGGCTTCCTGCACCACGGCGATCGGCTCGCCGTTGACGACGTGCGCGGAGACGCGCGTGATGTTGATCTTCGGTGCCTCCACCTTCCATCCGAGCTCGCGCCCGAGGATGTCGACCGGGATGGTCTTGCCCACGTCCGACGCGGTGGTCAGCACCGGCGTCGCGCCCAGCAGCGCGGCGACCTGTTCGGCCATGGCGTTGGCGCCGCCGACGTGGCCCGACAGCACTGGGATCACGAACTGCGCGGCGTCGTCGACCACCAGCACGCCGGGGTCTTCGTCCTTGCTCTTGAGATGCGGCGCGATCAGCCGCACCACCGCACCGAGCGAGACGAAGAACACGACCTGGTCGTAGTCGGCGAACAGCGCGGCGATCTCGTCGCGAAAGGCGCCGGCATAGGCGCGCACGGCATTCGGCAGGCCGGCCATGAGTGGCGCGAACTTCTCGGCCACGCACACATGCGCGTCGGGCAGCTGGCGTGCGAGGTCGGCGGTCTGTTGCGCGCCGTGCTTGGTGATGGCGACCAGCACCACGCGGGGCATGGGCTGTTCGGAAAGGGTGTCGGTCATTCGGATTCTTCCTCCAGTTCGGTGGACGTTTTCTTGCGGCAGCCGCGCACCAGTTCGCCGCGCACGCGGTGCGGGTTCTTCACCAGCAGCAGCGAGAGGTAATTGACCTTGGTGCCCTTGAGGCTGGCGACGTCGAGCACCACGCGCTCGACCGGCGCGCCGGCCTTCTCGATGAAGCGGCTGTGCGCGAGCAAGCCGCGGCGGTCGAGCAGATCGATCAGGTCGTCGAGCAGCGGCTTGACCTTCATGAGCACCAGCGTGTCGAAGTCGTCGAGCACCTTCTCGACGGCCGCGATGCCGTAGGCGGCGGGCACGATGGCGATGGTGTCGTCCTGCTCCGAGAGCGGCACCTGCAGCTGCGCGCAGGCGGCGTTGAAGGAGGTGACGCCGGGCACGATCTCGATGTGCGCGGCCGGGTCGAGCTCGCGCAGCACGCGCGCCAGGTAGCAGAAGCTCGCGTAGGTGGAGGCATCGCCTTCGACCAGGAACAGAACGTCCCGGCCGGTGGCGAGCATCTCGCGCACCGTCTCGGCGGCCTTGAGCCAGTGGCGCGCGAGCTTCTCGGCGTCGTGCGTCATCGGGAACAGCAGCGCCTGGTGCTGCGCGGGCGGCTGGAGGCCGGCGCGCAGCGCGATGTCCAGCGCATAGCTTTCCTTGCGCAGGCTGCGCACCGGGTAGGTCCAGATGGCGTCGGGCCGCACGAGCAGCGACCAGGCGCGGCGTGTGATCAAACCCGGATCGCCGGGGCCGAGCGAGACACCGTAGAGCATGCCGGGGGCGGTCATGCGCTCACCTCTTCGGGTTGCCCAGCCTGTGCGCACACGATCCACACCGGGTTCTCCGCGGCCAGTCGGTGCATGTGCAGGATCGGCTTGCTGCGCGAGGCCTGCAGTTGCAGCACGTCCCAGCGCGCGCCCTGCGCCTTCAGCGCCTCGACGGCGGCGGACAGGTTCTCGATGGTCACGAAGTTCATCACCAGCCAGCCATCGGGACGCAGCCGCTGCAGCACCTGCGCGATGAGTTCGGCCAGCTCGCCGCCCGACCCACCGATGAACACCGCGTCCGGATCGGCCCAGTGCTGAAGGCCTTCGGGCGCCTTGCCGTGCACCAGCGTGTGGTTGCCGATACCCATCGCCAGCCGGTTGCGTCCGACGATGGCCGCGTCGTCGACGTTCTTCTCGATCGCATAGACATGGCCCAGCCGGCACAGCCGCGCGGCTTCGAGCCCGACCGAGCCGGAGCCCGCGCCGATGTCCCACACCACGCTGTCGGCGCGCAACTGCATGCGCGCGAGCGACACGGCGCGCACCTCGTTCTTGGTGATCAGGCCCTTCTCCGGGTGGCGCTGCTCGAAGCTCGCATCGGGCAGGCCGAACAGCACCTGCGGCGTGCGCAGCCGCGTGCGCCAGAGCAGCACGACGTTCGGGTCGGCAAAGCGCCGATCGGCAACGGCCGCGACGCGCAGGCCGCTGACCACGCGCTCCTCGGGCTGGCACAGCCGTTCGGCCACAGCCATCTCGAAATCGTCCGCCAGACCCTCGGCCACCAGCATGCGGGCGATGCGGTCGGGCGTGTTGTCGGGGCTGGTGAGCACGGCCAGGCGGTCGTGTTGACGGATGTCACGCAGCAGGGCGTAGAGGCCGTGCGCGGGCGTCGAGCCCGGCAGCCAATCGCCGGCGTCCTTCGCATGCACCGACGCAAACTTCATTTCCTGCCAGGGCAGGCCCAGCCGCGCGCAGGCCAGCTGCAGCGTCGACACGTTGGGCAGCACTTCGATCGCCTCGATGCACAGGCGCGATGCGAGGTACGCGGCGACGCCGTGGCACAGCGGGTCGCCGGTGGCCAGCACCACCACGCGCAGGCCGTCGGACTGCGCGGCGCGGATCCATTCGGGTACCTGCGACAGCGCGCCGGTGAGGTCGCGCTGCAGCGCATCCGGCGCGATGTGCGCGGCGAACAGCGCCAGCGTGCGCGTGCCGCCGATCACCAGTTGTGCGGCCTGCAAATGCGCCAGCGCGGCGCGCCCCAGGCTGGCCTCGCCGTCGTCCAGCACGCCGAGGATGCGGCATCGGTTGATCTTGAATTCTTCGGTGTTCACGAGGCCTCCGCGATCTTGCGGCCATCGAAGTCGCAGACCAGCACTTTCAATTCGAATTGATCGGGGTAGCGCGCGCGCAGCGTCTGAATGACGCGTTGCGCCAGCGCGGTGTGGAATGCGGCGCCCAGGCCGAGCGCGTCCATGCGCTCGCCGGCATAGCGCGCGGTCTCGTTGCCGCGGATGGCGTCGCA
>CALRYR010000231.1:0-6754 GCA_943372425.1 Variovorax sp. YR752
AATGGTGCCGCTACGCCTTCGGCGGCATGCTGCACCACACGCCGGCCGAGGTGCTCGGGCGCAGTGCCAAGCGCAACGACGGCCTGCGGCGCACCTGGTACTGGGCCTGCAAGGAAGAGAGCATCGACCCGCGCCAACCCAGCCGGCTGCCGTTGCTCTTCGCGCTGGACGCCAAGTTCGCCATCGCGGGTGGCTTCAGCTATGTGCCCGACTGCGGCAATATCGACCGCGCTGCGCGTTCGGGCGCGCACTGCGGCACCAGCTTCAGCGACGGCGGCTCGGGCTCCGGGCCGGGTGACTCGAGCGGTTTCGGCGGCAGCGAATCGAGCAGCGGTGACGGCGGCTCGAGCGACAGCAGCAGCGGAAGCGATGGCGGATCGGGATGCGGCGGTGGGGGCTGCGGCGGCGGCGGCGGTGGTGATTGATCTGGATCACGCTCTGGTCGCCCAGATGGATGCCCAATGGCAGCGAGGCAGCATTCGCCTCGCCACCAGGAGTCCGAGCATGACAAAAAACACGGGAACCATCGACCGCGCACTGCGCATCGTCGTGGGGCTGGCATTGATGGCCCTGGCCGCGACGGGCACGGTGGGGTATTGGGGCTACATCGGCGTGGTGCCGCTGTTGACGGGGCTGTTCAGCTTCTGCCCGCTGTACACGCTGCTCGGCATCAACACTTGCGGCGTGCCACGCTAGACACAGGGCGCTGAAACGAAAAAGGCCTGGGCGTCATCGACGCCCAGGCCTCAGAGAAGAAGCGCTCAGCCGCTCAGTCTTCGCCGTCGTTCGTCAGGCGCGGCACGGAAGCCCCGTCGCCCAGCGAAAGCAATCCAGTCTTCGTATAGATCGCCAGCTTGTCGCGCGTGTCGATGATGTCCAGGTTGCGCATCGTCAGCTGGCCGATGCGGTCCAGCGGCGTGAAGGCGCCTTCGACCTTTTCCATGCTCAGGCGCTCGGGCTTGTAGGTGAGGTTGGCCGACTCGGTGTTCAGCAGCGAGTAGTCGTTGCCGCGGCGCAGCTCGACCGTCACTTCACCGGTGATGGCGCGCGCCACCCAGCGCTGGGCGGTCTCGCGCAGCATGATGGCCTGCGGGTCGAACCAGCGGCCCTGGTAGAGCAGGCGGCCGAGCTTGCGGCCGTTGTCGCGGTACTGCTCGATCGTGTCTTCGTTGTGGATGCCCGTGACCAGGCGTTCGTAGGCGATGAACAGCAGCGCCAGGCCGGGGGCCTCGTAGATGCCGCGGCTCTTGGCTTCGATGATGCGGTTCTCGATCTGGTCGCTCATGCCCAGGCCGTGGCGGCCGCCGATGCGGTTGGCTTCCAGGATCAGCTCGACCAGGTCGGGGTATTCCTTGCCATTGAGCGCGACCGGGCGGCCTTCCTCGAAACGCACGGAAACTTCTTCACGCTTGACTTCGACTTCGTCCTTCCAGAAGGCGACGCCCATGATCGGGTTGACGATCTTGATGCCGCTGTTGAGGTGCTCCAAGTCCTTCGCCTCGTGCGTGGCGCCGAGCATGTTGGAGTCGGTCGAGTAGGCCTTCTCGGCCGACATCTTGTAGCCGAAGCCGGCCGCCGTCATGAAGGCCGACATCTCGGCGCGGCCGCCCAGCTCGTCGATGAAGAGCTGGTCGAGCCAGGGCTTGTAGATCTTCAGCGCCGGGTTGGTGAGCAGGCCGTAGCGGTAGAAGCGCTCGATGTCGTTGCCCTTGTAGGTGCTGCCGTCGCCCCAGATGTGGACGTCGTCTTCCTTCATGGCGCTCACCAGCATCGTGCCGGTCACGGCACGGCCCAGCGGCGTGGTGTTGAAGTAGGTCACGCCGGCCGTGGTCACGTGGAAGGCGCCGGCCTGCAGGGCGGCGAGGCCTTCGGCGGCAAGCTGGCTGCGGCAATCGATCAGCCGGGCCTTCTCGGCGCCGTACTGCATCGCCTTGCGCGGGATCTCTTCGTAGTCCGGCTCGTCGGGCTGGCCGAGGTTGGCGGTGTAGGCGTAGGGGATCGCGCCCTTCTGCTTCATCCAGTGCAGCGCGGCGCTGGTGTCGAGGCCGCCGGAGAAGGCGATGCCGACCTTCTGGCCGGCGGGAACGTGTTGGAGGATGGTCGACATGGCGTGGGCGTCCGGTTCAGCCGAAGTGGCAGATGTAGCTGTAGGGCTCGCCGCTCACGCGGATCTGGAAGCTCGAATTGCCCGGCACGCTGAATTTTTCGCCGGCGCCCGACGCCACCCATTCGTTGCTGCCCGTGAGCAGGTATTCGCAGCGGCCCGAGACGCCTTCCATGATCTCCGGCGCGCCGGTGCTGAAGGTCAGGGTGGCCGGGAGGATCACGCCCACCGATTTCTTCGTGCCGTCGGCCAGCGTGAGGTTGTGGCTCACGCACTTGCCATCGAAATAGACATTGGCCTTGGTCGCGACCGCGGTGCAGGCGAGGGTTTCGTTGATCGTCATGGAAGGGGGAGGGCGCGGGTGCGCTGAAGAGAAAGCCGGAAAGCCCGCGATTTTAGGGCTTGGCGCCGCCCCCCGTGCCGCCTCAGCGCCAGCGACCGTGTCCGCCCCAGCCCCGCGAGTAGCCGAGGTTCAGCGACAGCCCGACGGGCGGGTAGGCATAGGCCGGCGCGTAGCCATACCCGTAGCCGTAGGCCGGTGCGACGTAGACCGGCGCCGGTGCCACATACACCGGGGCAGGATATGCCGGCGCGGCGTAGTAAGTCGGCGCTGCCGGACGGGCCGACGACACCACCATGCCCGGCTCGGGCACCACGCCTTCCCATGGCGCGCGGCCATTGCCGTTATCGGCGATGGGTTCGCCGTTCAACTGCGACTGCGGCGCCACCGGCGCGGTGATCACGCCGTAGGCACTCACGTCAACCGGGATCGTGCTGCCGGGGTGGTTTTCGGTGAAGGTCTTGTATTCGCGGCCCTGGTACTCGTAGGTCACGTTGTAGCCGGTGCGGCCGCTCGGCTCGGTGACGTAGTTGGCCGAGACCACGCGGGCCTGGACCTGTTGCTGGGCCAGGGCGCTGCCGGTGGCCAGGGCGCCCAGAAGGGCGAGGCCGATCGCGGCGGTGTACATCTTCTTGCGCATGTCGAACTCCTTGAATGGGAAGCGGGGCTTCGTTCCAGCCCGGTTGGATGCGATTCGGCGCCCCGGGTTCAACCGGCCGTTCAGACCCGGGTGCCCCACTCGGCGGCGTCGAACCCCGTTGTAACGTCCGGGCCGCCGCTCCAGTGGACGACCGGACGCTTGATCAGGCTGGGATTGGCCAGCAACACGGTGCGGGCGGAGCCGGCGTCGACCACCGACGCCCGGGTCGCGTCGTCCAGCTTGCGCCAGGTGGTGCCGCGCCGGTTGACCAGCGCTTCCCAGCCCGGCGCCTTCAGCCAGCGGTCCAGTTCGGCCTCGGGCACGCCTTCTTTCTTGAAGTCGTGGAAGCGGTAAGCCACGCCGCGTTCGTCGAGCCAGGCGCGGGCGCGCTTGACCGTGTCGCAGTTCGGGATGCCGTAAAGGGTTGTTGTCATCCCGGAATCATGCCGCTGCGGCCGGTCGGCGACAATGCCGGCCTCCATGAAAACCCTAGCCGACTGGCTCGAGCACGCCGAGCGACAGCATCCCAAGACCATCGAACTCGGCCTGGAGCGCTCGCGCACCGTGGCGCAGCGCCTGGGGCTGGCCTTCGACTGCCCGGTGATCACGGTCGCCGGCACCAACGGCAAGGGCTCGACCTGCGCGATGCTGGAGTCGATCCTCGGGCACGCCGGCTACCGCACGGCCGTTTTCACCTCGCCCCATCTCGTGCATTTCGAGGAGCGCCTGCGCCTGAAGGGCGAGGCCATCGACGGTGCGCTGCTGGTGCCGCATTTCGAGGCCGTCGAGGCGGCCCGCGCCGAGATTCCGCTGACCTATTTCGAGCTCACCACGCTGGCCATACTGCGCTGCATGGCCGAGGCCAAGCCCGACGTGGCGATCCTCGAGGTCGGCCTGGGCGGGCGGCTCGATGCGGTCAACATCATCGACGCCGACTGCGCGGTGATCACCAGCATCGACCTCGACCACATGAACTTCCTCGGCCCGGATCGGGAGAGCATCGGTCGTGAGAAGGCCGGCATCCTGCGCACCGGCCGCCCGGCGATCGTGAGCGACCCGATGCCGCCGCAGAGCGTGCTCGACCATGCCCGCGAGATCGGCGCCGACCTGTGGAGCTTCGGGCACGACTTCAACGTGTCGGGGGACAAGCAGCAGTGGGGCTGGAGCGGGCGAGGGCGGCGTTATAGCGGCCTGGCCTACCCGGCGCTGCGCGGTGCCAATCAGTTGCTCAACGCGGCGGGCGTGCTGGCCGCACTCGAGGCGCTGCGGCAAACCCTGCCGATCACCGCACAGGCGATCCGCACCGGGCTTGCGATGGTCGAGTTGCCGGGCCGGTTCCAGATCCTCCCCGGCCAGCCCACGCTGGTGCTCGACGTCGCGCACAACGGCCACGCCGTCGCGGCGCTGGCCGAGAACCTCGATGCGATGGGTTTCTACCCGACCACGCATGCCGTTTTCGGCGTCATGGCGGACAAGGACCTGACGCCCATCCTGTCGCGCATCGGGCCGCTGATCGATCGCTGGTACTTCACCGATCTGCCGACGCCGCGCGCGGCGACTGGCGCGGCCGTCCAGGCACAGTGGGCGGCTCAGAACACGCGCAAGGACGTGGCGTCGAGCGTGCACGCCGACCCGATGTCGGCACTCCGTGCTGCGATCGAGGCGGCGGACCCCGCTGATAGAATCGTCGTCTTCGGATCGTTCTTCACAGTGGGTGGCGTGCTCGCGCACGGAACGCCCCGTCTGCAGGGCAAGCACCTGCTGTCAGGCGCCTGATCGGCGGGTGTCCGGCCTCTCGGAAAACGACACCGCGCTGCACTCAATCAGGGAAACGAATACATGGCGTTCTTCAAGTTCCGCTCGCGTGGCCAGCCGGCCAATGAAAGCCGCAGCACCCCGGTGTCGGCGGCGCCTGCGGAGAGCGTCGAAGCCATGCGCCGGCGCGCGCGCCACCGGCTCCTCGGTGCGGCGGTGCTGGTGCTGGTCGGCGTGATCGGCTTCCCGATCCTCTTCGACACCCAGCCACGGCCCGTCGCCGTCGACATCCCCATCGAAATTCCCGACCGCAACAAGGTCGCGCCCTTGCCGGCCCCGGTCGCCCAGGCGCCTGCGCCGGCCGCGACGCCTGCGCCCACGCCGACCGCGCCGCCCGCCGAGGAGCGCCCGCGCGCGAGCGCCAACGCGCCCGCCTCCGGCGTCATCACCGAGACCGCGGATGGTCGCGAAGTGCCGTCCGACCGGCCGGTGGCTTCGGCCCCGCCGGCCGAGACGCATCCTGCGCCGAAGCCGGAACCCAAGCCGAAGCCGGAAGCCAAACCAGAGCCGAAGCCAGAACCGAAGCCTGCGACCGCCACCGCGGCCAAGCCGGCCGACGACGGTGCGCGTGCCCGTGCGCTGCTCGATGGCAAGACCGCGGCCGCTGCTGCTGCGGCGGCGAAGCCGGCGGCGGCGGCAACGGACGATGCCGGTCGCTTCGTCGTGCAGGTCGGCGCTTTCGCCGAAGCCGACAAGGCGCGCGAGGTGCGCCAGAAACTGGAGAGGGCGGGTCTGAAGACCTACACCAACGTCGCGAAGACGGCCGATGGCGATCGCACGCGTGTGCGTGTCGGCCCCTTCGCGTCGCGCGCCGAGGCGGACAAGGCTGCGGCCAAGGTCAAGGGCTTGTCTTTGCCCGCAGCCGTCCTCAGCTTGTAGGCATCGCGCACCCACGTGGCCTTGCTCGACTGGATCGCCGTCGCGCTGCTGGCGATGTCGCTGGTGCTGGGGCTGGTACGCGGGCTGGTGTTCGAAGTGATTTCGCTGGCGGGTTGGGTGGTGGCGTTTTTCAGCGCGCAGTGGTTCGCGGGCGATGTGGCGGCGTGGTTGCCCATCAGTGGCGACCCGGAGGCCTCGTGGCGCTACGCGCTGGCCTTTGTGCTGATCTTCATCGCCGTGGCCTTTGGCGTCGGGCTGTTCGCCGCGCTGACGCGCAAGCTGATCGCCGCCGTGGGGCTGCGGCCGGTCGACCGGATGCTCGGCGCGGTGTTCGGCCTGGCGCGCGGCGCGGTCGCGCTGCTGGCCGTGGCGGTGGTTGTGCATTTGCTGTCGTTGAGCGAGAGCGCCTGGTGGCGCGAATCGCACAGCGCGCTTGTTCTGGATGCGGCACTGCAGGGCCTGAAGCCTGCATTGCCAGAGAAGTTGGCCAGTTACCTGCCCTGAGAGGAAAAGTCCCATGTGTGGAATCGTCGGCGTTGTGAGCAACGCGCCCGTCAATCAACTGCTGTACGACGCCTTGCTGCTCCTGCAGCACCGCGGCCAGGATGCCGCCGGCATCGTCACACTGCTGGAGCGCAAGTTCTTCATGCACAAGGCCAAGGGCATGGTGCGCGACGTGTTCCGCACCCGCAACATGCGCGCGCTGCCGGGCGACGTCGGCCTGGGCCAGGTGCGCTACCCGACCGCCGGCAATGCGTACAGCGAGGAAGAGGCGCAGCCCTTCTACGTGAACGCGCCCTACGGCATCGTGCTGGTGCACAACGGCAACCTGACCAACGCGCATGCGCTGCGCGCCGAGTTGTTCTCGACCGACCACCGCCACACCAACACCGAAAGCGATTCGGAGGTGCTGCTGAACGTGCTGGCGCACGAGATCGAACGCTCGACCCGCGGCGGCATGCTGAACTCCGCCACG
>CALRYR010000232.1:0-6731 GCA_943372425.1 Variovorax sp. YR752
GCGCGGTGCTGGTGTGGGTCTTCAACTCGCTCGCGGCCGTGATCCGCGGCACCGGCAACATGTCGGTGCCGGCCAACGTCACGGTCGCCGGCGTGGTGGTGCTGATCCCGCTGTCGCCGCTGCTGATCTTCGGCTGGGGTCCGATTCCCGGCATGGGCATCGCAGGCGGTGCGGTGGCGCTGCTGCTGTACTACCTGCTGGGCATCGTGGCGCTGCTGGTCTACATGGCATCGAGCCGCAGCCTGCTCAAGCTGTCGTTTGCCAGCGTGCGGCTGCGCTGGCCGATCTTCCGCGGCATCCTGCGCGTGGGCCTGATCTCGTCGATCGCCACGGTGTCGACCAACCTGTCGATCGGCATCGCGACGGCACTGGCCGGGCACTTCGGCCCCGGCGCGATCGCCGGCTACGGCACGGCCTCGCGGCTCGAGTACCTGCTGGTGCCGCTGATCTTCGGCCTCGGCGCGCCGCTGCTCGCCATGGTGGGGACCTGCATCGGCGCCGGCCAGCGCGAGCGCGCGTTGCGCGCGACCTGGGCCGGCGCGGGCATCGCCTTCCTGCTGGCCGAGAGCATCGGGCTGGCGGCGGCCCTGTTCCCGCGGCCCTGGCTGCTGCTCTTCGGCAACGACCCCGCGATGCTCGAGGCCGGCACGCACTACCTGCGCGCGGTCGGGCCGCTCTACGGCTTCTTCGGCGTCGGGCTGGTGCTGTACTTCGCCTCGCAGGGCGCGGGGCGCCTGCTGTGGCCGGTGGTCGGCAACCTGATGCGGCTCGCGGTCGCCGGCGCCGGCGGCTGGCTCGCGCTGCGGCTGAGCGGGGACCTCACCCAGGTCTTCGTCGCCCAGGGCGTAGCGCTCGTCGTGTACGGCGTGGTCATCGCGTCGGCCATCGCGGGCGGTGGCTGGTTCGGCCGCGTCGGCTGGCCGCGCACGCCGTCGCGGCTGATGCACCGCCTGGCGCAGCCGTGACGCGCCGACCTTCTTTTTCGTTCCTTTTCCTTTCTTCACACTGAAAGCACACCATGCAACTCAAGGACTCCGTCGTTTTCGTCACCGGCGCCAACCGCGGCCTCGGACTTGCCTTCGCCCAGGCCGCCCTCGCGGCCGGTGCGCGCAAGGTCTATGCGGCCGCACGCGACCCGGCCAGCGTCACGCTGCCGGGCGTGGTGCCGATCCAGCTCGACGTCGGCAATGCGGCGCAGGTCGCGGCCGCGGTGCGCGACTGCGGCGACGTCACGCTGCTGGTCAACAACGCAGGCATCTCGATGGGGTCGAGCTTCCTCGCGTCGCCCGATGCGATCGCCGCGGCACGTGCCGAGTTCGAGGTGAACTTCTTCGGCCCGTGGGCGCTGGCCAGCGCGTTCGCGCCGGTGCTCAAGGCCAACGGCGGCGGCGCGATCGTGAACGTGCTGTCGGCGCTGAGCTGGGTGTCGTTTCCGAGCGTGGCCACGTACAGCGCATCGAAGTCGGCCGCCTGGTCGCTCACCAACGGCCTGCGCAACGAACTGCGCGCGCAAGGCACGCAGGTGGTCGCGCTGCACGTCGGCTACATGGACACCGACATGACGCGCGGGCTCGATGCGCCGAAGTCGTCGCCGGCCGACGTCGCGCGCGTCACGCTCGAAGGCGTGGAGGCCGGTGCCTTCGAGGTCCTGGCCGACGACATCAGCAAGCAGATCAAGCAGAGTCTGTCGTCGGCGACGCCGGCGTACGCAGCCTGAGCGGGGCGACCCAGGCGGTCGCGCAACGCGGGGAACGCGGGGGGGCGGGATTCATCGCCATGTCACGCGGAGTGAAGAGACTGCGCGGCGGTTTGCTAAGCGCCCAGGCGCGAGGCACGCCGTCCTTTTCTTCACTCCGAATGCGTGTCCGATGCCATGGCCTCGGGCAGCGCATCGATTCGCATGAACTCCCTCGCTCCACGTTCCGTTTCTCGCCTTTCCCTGTTCTCGACCCTGCTGATGAGCTCCGTCATGCTGACGGCCTGTGGTGGCGGTTCCGACGCCGCGACACCCGTCGCCACGGCACCCACCACGCCGACCGCACCCACCACGCCGACGCAGCCGGCCCCGCCCGACACGCCGGCGGCGCCGAGCGGCAAGTGGACCACCGGCGACCTGCACGTCCACACCTACCAGTCGGACGACACGCAGCAGATCTCGACGCTCGACCAGGTGCTGGCCAAGGCGCTCAAGACCTTCGGCCTCGACTGGGTGGTGATCTCCGACCACCTGCGCCTGTCTTCGTACGACAACGACGGCCACACGCTGAGCGCGCAGATCCCGTTCTCGGAAGGCATGGCGAAGTACCAGGTGCCGCGCATCAAGGCGCTGCAAGCCGCGGGCACCTATGCGGACAAGACGATCTTCTCGTCCTTCGAATGGGACATGCCGGCGCACGACCACGGCAACGTCGGGCTGCTGACCGGCGACCCGATGTCGGCCGCGGCGCTCAAGGCGGTGAGCCAGTTCGAATACCTGTTCACCAACCGGGCCGCGTCGCTGTTCCCTGCGGCCGACGTCGCCGCGTGGGGGCCGAAGGCCGGCACTGGTTACAACACGCACGCCGAAACGCTGAGCGCCATCACTTGGCTCAAGAACAACTATCCGAACACGAGCTATCTGCAGATCAACCACCCGTCGCGCAATCTCAATTCCTACACCGTCGCGCAACTGCGCGAGATGAACGACCTGGCGCCGGACATCGTGTTCTCGCTCGAGGGCATGGTGGGCAACCAGATGGAGCCCGACCGCGGCGGCTACACCCAGGCCGCCAACGCCACGCCGAACCCTGTGGCGCTGACCTACGGCGGCGTCGACTACCTGGTCGCGACCCTGGGCGGCACCTGGGACGCCCTGCTGTCCGAGGGCCGCCACATCTGGAACGTGGCCGACTCGGACTACCACTTCACCACGAACGGCAACAACAGCAGCGGCTACGCACCCGGCGAGTATTCGAAGAACCATCTGTTCGGCGACATCAAGGACCCGAAGTCGCTGCTGGCGGCGATGCGCAAGGGCAAGCTCTTCGCAGTCAACGGCGACCTGATCAACGCGCTCGACTTCCGCGTGGCCAACACCACGGCCAGTGCCGAGATGGGCGAGGACCTGACGAGCAAGACGGGCGACCAGCTCCAGGTCACGATCCGCTTCAAAAGCCCGGAGCGCAACAACTACGAGTTCGTGGTCGGCAGTGGCATCCCGGCCAACCTGAAGCCGGTGGTCGACCACATCGACCTGATCGCCGGTGACGTGACAGGCCGCGAAGTGGCGGGCACGTCCGGCTATTCGCGCAGCACGAACCCGTCGACGCGCGTGGTCAAGCGCTTCACGGCCAACGACTGGAAGCTGGACGCCGACGGCTACTACGCCGTGACCTACACGGTGACGGCCAGCGGCAATCAGTATTTCCGCCTGCGCGGCACCAACCTGGGCGTGGACGTTCCCGGCGAAATGGTGGCCGGTGAGCCGCAACGCGACGTCTCCATCTCGGCGAGCACCGTGTCCAACGCCGCCGCGCGCTTCAACGCGATCAACGCGCGCAACTACAGCGACCTCTGGTTCTACTCGAACCCGGTGTTCGTGAAGGTCGCGATCTGAGCGCGCGGCCCGGCGCTCAGCGGATGGCCGCAGGCGCCGGCAGCATGCGCCGCAGCGACTCGAAGAACAGATCCGACTGCTCCCGCTCGCTCTGCACCTGCGCGGCGACGCGGGCGGCCAGCGCGGCGTTCACCGGTGCGAGCGGCCGGCCGGTCGACTGCGCGATCACCTGGTGCAGGCACGCGCGTTCGAGGTAGTAGAGGTCGTCATAGGCGTGCGCGATGGTGGCGCCCGCCACCACGACGCCGTGGTTCGCGAGAAAGGCCACGTCCTTGCCGGCCATCGCGCGGGCGATGCGCTCGCCTTCGGCATCGTCGAGGGCCAGGCCGTTGTAGTCGGCGTCGATCGCCAGGCGGTCCATGAAGCGCATCGCGTTCTGGCTCAGCGTCGGGTCGAGCGCGCGGTCGGCCGTGAGCGTCAATGCGGTCGCATCAGGCGAGTGCACGTGCAGCACCACGGCATGGCCCGTGATGCGGTGGATCGCGCCGTGGATGAAGAGGGCGGTCGGCTCCACGCGGTGCCGGCCGGCCAGCACCTCGCCGCGCACGTCGATCAGCACGATGTCGTCGGCACCGACCTCGCTCCAGTGCAGGCCGCGCGGGTTGATGAGGTAGCGGTCCTGCGCGCCTGGCAGCATCACGCTGAAGTGGTTGCAGACGCCTTCCGACAGGCCATGGTGCGCGGCGGCGCGCAGCGCGAGCGCGAGGTCTTCGCGCAGCTGTCGCACGCGCGGGGCAGCGTACTGCGCATCGGCGCTTTCGGGGAGGGTGACGCGAACGGTGTCTTGCATGGTGTGAGCTTTCAGGTGCGCACGGCGCCTTGCCATGCCGCGACGAACTGCAGCGCGGCGTCGCGCACGTCGGCGGCGGCCTTGCCGGGCTTGTAGAGCGACGAGCCGATGCCGAAGCCGGTGGCGCCGACGGCGCGCCAGGCGTCCATGTTGGTTGGCGAGATGCCGCCGACCGGCATCAGCGGCGTGCCCTGGGGCAGCACGGCCAGCCATGCCTTGAGCACGGCGGGCGAGGCCGCTTCGGCCGGGAACAGCTTGAGGCCGGTGGCGCCCGCGGCCAGCGCGCCGAAGGCCTCGGTCGGTGTCGCCACGCCGGGCAGGCTGACCATGCCCAGCCGGCCGGCCTCGGCCACCACTTCGGCATTGAAGTTGGGCGAGACGATGAGCGCGCCGCCGGCCTCATGCACCTCGCGCACCTGCTGCGCCGTGAGCACCGTGCCAGCACCGACGAGCGCATCGGGGAAGCGCTGGCGCATCAGCGCGATGCTCTCCAATGGCTGCGGCGAATTCAGCGGCACTTCGAGCAGGCGGAAGCCGGCATCGACCAGGGCGTCGCCGACGGCCGGGGCCTCGGCGGGCGTCAAGCCGCGCAGGATCGCGACCAGCGGGAGTTGCCGCACGGCGGCATGGAAGGTGTCGAGGGGTGTCATGGTCATGTTCAGGGATGCAGGGTGCGTGACAGGGCATGCAGGCCGGCCCAGGTCGCCTCGGCGCCGAGCGTTCGGCTGGCCACGCCGCTGGCATGCAGGGCAAGTTCGTAGCGGCGGGTGAGCCCGGGTGCGCCGATGAGCACCACCTCGCCCTTGGCGCGCAGCGATTGCGTGCGCAACTCCTCGCCGATCAGCAGGCCCGACAGGTAGCTCGCCAGCTCGGCCGCGCCCATGCGGCCGAACAGCGACAGCGTGCGGGCGCCGAAGGCGTTGTGCAGCAAGCCTTCGGCATTGCCGGCCTGCGCCACGCCAAGCAGGAAGGCGGCTTCGTCCAGCGGCGCCTGCGTGTCGATGGTGCGCGCCAGGATCGAGTGCGTGCCGAGCAGCGCATAGAACTCGCCCGTCATGAAGGTGCGGAAGCCGGTGACGCGGCCATCGGCCACATGCGCCCATTTGTTGTGGGTGCCGGGCAGCACGAAGAGGCCGTCGCGCCGGCCGGTCAGCGCCATGGCGCCGAAGATCTGCACCTCCTCGCCGCGCATCACGTCGGGCACGCCGTCGTGCTCGACGCTCAGGCCGGGCACGAGCGCGATGCGGTCCCGCTCGATCGAGATCACCTTGGCGGCGACTTCGACCAGGCCCGCCGGGCAGGCGCAGTAGGGCGCTTCGACCCAACCCTGCTTGCTGCCGGCCATGCCGGAGATCAGGCAGCGCGGGTGGCCCGGCGCGCGCATCCAGTCGCCCACGAGCGACTCGAACACCGCGCCGAATTCGCCGGCCGGCACGCTCAGGATGCCGCGCGGGGCACTGCGCTCGTCGATCACGCGGCCGTCTGCATCGAGCAGCGCGCCGCGCAGTGAACTGGTGCCCCAGTCGATGGCAACCAAGGTCATCCGTGCGTCTCCAGGTGTCTGTGCGAAGTGGAGCCACGATCATAGGTGCATGCCTGCACCCGGGCTGCCTGTCAGGCAACGAGCGACGCCAGCTGCCACACGGCGAACAGCGCCAGCACGGTGGCACTGCCCAGGCCGATCCGCCGGTGCCAGCGCGCGTCGAAGCGCTCGCGAAGCCGGCCGACGAGGCTGCTCAGGAAAAGCCACCACGTGGCCGAGCCGATCAATACGCCCAGCACCATGGTTCCGGGGGCCGTCACGGCCGAGCGACCTGCCATCGCGCCGAAGATCGCGATGAAGGAGAAGATCGTCGCCGGGTTGGACAGCGTCAGCACGAAGGTGGTCGCAAAGTACTGCCATCCGCTGCGCGCCACGCCGGCACTCGCTGGCCCCACGACCGCAGGCGCACGGACGAGCCGCCAGGCCATCCACAGCAGGAATGCCGCACCGAACAGCGTGAGCGGCAAGCGCACAGCCACCAGCGCCTGGATCAGCCAGCTCACCCCGTAAGCGCCGATCGCGCCGTAGACGGCATCGGCTGCCGCGGCGCCCAGCCCGGTGGCGAGTCCCGCGCGCGGGCCATGGTCGAGGCTGCGCTGAATGGTCAGCACGCCGATCGGGCCGACAGGGGCGGCGATCGACAGGCCGATCAGCAGCGACGAGACGAAGACTTGCAGCAGTTCCATGCGGCCTATCGTAGGGAGACCGCGCTGCCGCACGAAGTTGATTTTTACGGCGATGACGAGTGATCGCCAGATGTTTTACGGACAATGGTCGCCATGACCGAAAGCATCCAACTCGAC
>CALRYR010000233.1:0-6724 GCA_943372425.1 Variovorax sp. YR752
GAAGACATTGGCATTGGGCTTGGTCTGGGCCAGCCAGTCGGCCAGCGCGGCCGACTGCATGCCCGCGCGCGCATTGACCCGGAACACGTTGGGCGAGCACTTGTCGGCGGTGATGGAATCGGCGAAGGACACCGTCGTGGCGATCAGCCGGTTGTTGCGTTCGGCCAGCTGGCCCACGGCCAGGGTCGAACCGGAGTTGACGGTGCCGGTCAGGAAGTCGACCTTGTTGACCTGGAACAGCTTCTCGGCCTTCTGCACCGCGACCGCCGGGTTGGCTTCCTCGTCCTCGTAGATCAGCTCCAGCTTGCGGCCCATCACGCCGCCGCCGGCATTGATCTGGGCGGCGGCCAGGTCCAGCCCCCACTTTACCTGCTGGCCGATGCCGGCATAGGTGCCCGACAGCGGCGTGACGACGCCGATGCGGATCGCGTTCTGGGCGCTGGCGCCCGTGGTGAGCAATGCCAGCAGGATGGCGCCGCAGTGAATGGTCTTCATGGTTCTTGTCTCCGGTCGTTGTGGTTGGAAATCAGAGGCCGGTGAAAGCCGGCTTGCGCTTGGCATGGAAGGCCTCGACGCCCTCCTTGAAGTCGGCCGAGCTGCGCAGCCGCGAATAGCAGTGGCCTTCCAGCTCGATGGCGATGGACAGCGGCGAGTCCTCGGTGTCGTTGAGCAGCTTCTTGGCGGTGCGCTGGGCCAGCGGGCTGAAGGAGCGCAGCTCGTCCACCAGTGCATCGGTGGCCCGCTCCAGTTCGGCATCGGGCACGCAGTCGGTGGCCACGCCCCAATCGAAGGCCTGCCGGCCAGGGATGCGGCGCGAGCGCATCACGATGTCCTTGGTGCGGGTGATGCCGACCATCTTCTGCAGCCGCGCCGAGCCGCCCGAACCGGGGATCTGGCCCAGCTTCTGCTCGGGCAGCGCGTACAGGCTGGTCTCGGTGACCAGGCGGAAGTCGCAGGCCAGCGACAACTCGAAGCCCACGCCGAAGCAGTAGCCGCGGCCGGCGGCGATCACCGGCTTGCTGCAGCGCGCCGGCGCGGCCACGTTCCAGGCGAGCTTCGACACATGCTCGGGCGAGGCTTCGAGGAAGCCCTTGATGTCGCCACCGCTCGAGAAGTGCTCGCCCTCGGCGCGCACCACGATCACGCGCACGCGCTCGTCTGCATCGAGCGCCTCGAAGGCGATGCGCAACTGCTCACGCGCCTGCATGCTGATCACGTTCAGCGGCGGGCGATCGAGCACGATGTCGGCGCGCTGGCGGGCCGCATCGATCTCGACGCGAAAGCCGTCGAGTGCGGTGGGCAGTGTCCGGGCCGGGTGGTTCAGGTCATTCAGCATCAGCATGGTTGGGCTCTCCAGGGGTTTGATAGTCACCCGCCACCAGCTTGCGGCGCAGCACCTTGCCGACGGGGGATTTGGGGATCTCCCGCACGAACACGTAGTCGCGCGGGCGCTTGAAATTGACGAGGTCGGACGCGCGGCAGTGCGCATCCAGCGCGTCGGCGGCCACGGGCACGCGGGCCTTGACGAAGGCGACCACTTTCTGACCCCAGCGCGCATCGGCCATGCCGGCCACGGCCACCTCGTCGACGGCCGGGTGCAGCGAGAGCACCGATTCGATGTCGACCGGCGAGATGTTCTCGCCGCCGCTGATGATCATGTCGTCGACCCGGCCGGTGACGAAGAGGTCGCCGTCGGCATCGACATAGCCGGTGTCGCCGGTGAAGTACCAGCCGCCGCGCAGGCTCCTGGCGTTGGCATCGGGACGGTTGTGGTAGCCCTCGAAGGCTTCGTCGCTGAGCAGCTCCGCGATGATCTGGCCCTCCTCCATCGGCGCGGCGCGCCGCTCGACCGAGGTGCCGTCGAGCGCGACCACGCGCAGTCGCGTGTTGATGCCGGCACGGCCGGCCGAGCCGGGCTTGCCTACGGCATCCTGGTTGACCGCCACGGTGTAGATCTCGGAGCTGCCGTAGTGGTTGACAAACAGGTCGGGCCGGAAGGCCGCCTGCAGGCGCAGCAGCAGCGCGTCGTGCATCGGCGCGCCGGCGAAGCCGAGCCTGCGCACCGAGCGCACGTCGGTATCGGCGAAGGCCGGTTGCGCGAGCAGATCGTGGTAGAGCGTCGGCACGAGGTACAGATGGCTGATGCGCTCGGCCTCGATCGCGCGCAGTGCGGCGGCTGCATCGAAGCGCGGCATGCAGACGAAGCGGCCATCGAGCAGGGCCAGCGCCAGCAGCGAACGCACGCCCATCGTGTGATAAAGCGGCATCACGCCGAGCGTGCGTTCGCCGCAGCCGTATCGGTTCTGCGCCACATGCGCCAGGGCGGCAATGCGCTCGGCGCGCTGGCGCCGCGGCACCCCCTTGGGCGCGCCCGTGGTGCCGGAGGTGTAGAGCATCAGCGACCAGTCGTCGGCGCGTGCCAGCGGCGTCGGCTCGGCGGTGCCGCCCAGGCAGTCTGCGTAGCGCAGCGCACCGTGGCCCGCGGCATTCTCGATACCGCCCTCCAGCGCGACGCGCACGACGCCCGCGGTGTGTACGGCCTCGCCCACCGCCCCCGCCGACACCGGCTCGAACACCACCACGCGCGCACCCGAATCGACCAGCACGTGGTCGATCTCCTCGGGCTTCGCGCGCCAATTGAGCGGTGTCATCACGATGCCCGCGAATTGGCACGCCCAGTGCAGCGTGGCCGCCTCGACGCGGTTCTGCAGGACCGAGAGCAGGTGGTCGCCGCGGCCCAGTCCTAGCGCCTGCAGGCCACGCTGCGCGGCCCCAATGCGCAACGCCCAGTCGGCGTAGCTCAGCCGCGTGTCGCCGTCGACCAGCGCGATGGCCTGCGGCGAGCGCTCGGCGCTCTGCAGGAAGGTGCGGCCCAGATCAAGCATGGTGGGCCACCTCCATCACGGCGGCGACGATCGGCGCATAGCCGGTGCAGCGGCACAGGTGGCCCGACAGCATCTCGCGCACTTCGGCCTCGTCGGGCCGGCGACCGGCACGGCGCAGGCGCGCCAGCCAGTCGGTGCACGACATCAGGATGCCAGCGGTGCAGAAGCCGCACTGCAGTGCGTGGTGGCGCTTGAAGGCGGCCTGCAGCTCGTCGAGCACACCGTCGTTGCCGGCCAGCCCTTCGACCGTGTCGACGCGGCAGCCGGCCGCCTGCACGGCCAGCGTCAGGCAGGCACGCTGCGCGACCCCGTCGATCTGTACGGTGCAGGCGCCGCACACGCCGTGCTCGCAACCGACATGCGTGCCGGTCGCGCCGAGCGCGTGGCGCAGGAAGTCGCTCAGCAGCAGGCGCGGGTGCGCCAGCCCGTTGCGTGGGCGGCCATTGAGCTGCAGCTCGATCGGATGCTGGGTCTCGCGACGAAGGATGGGGGCGGTCATGCGGGTCTCCGGAGGGCTTGTTCGGCGGCGGTGCGGCCGAGGCGGCGCACCAGATGGCGACGCGTGGTGGCGGCGATCTGCGGGTCGTCGCGGGCGTCGAGCGCCCAGGCGAATTCGTTCAGCGCGTCATCGAGCGCGCTGCCGTCCAGGCGCGGCAGATCGCGCGCAACCGGCCGGTCCGCGACCCCGCCGACAGCGATGCGCAGGCCCTTCTCGTCGGCCACGGCGGCCACCGCGCAGATCGCGAAGTCGCCATGCCGCCGCGAGAACTCCGCGAAGCCGAAGCCCTGGCCCGGCCGGGCCAGCGGGAAGCGCACGGCCTCGAGCAGTTCGTCCGGTGCGCGCGCGGTGCTGAGCATGCCGAGGAAGAAATCCTGCGCATCGACGGTGCGACGCTTCCTCGTGCCGGCCAGCAGGACCTGACCCTTGAGCGCCAGCAGGCACAGCGCCAGTTCGGCCGACGGGTCGGCGTGTGCGATCGAACCGCAGACGGTGCCGCGGTTGCGGATCTGGAAATGCGAGACATGCGGCAAGGCCAGCGCGAGCAGCGGCAGCTCGCGCGCCAGGTCGGGGCGCCACTCGATGCTCGCCTGGGTCGCGGCGGCACCGATCTGCAAGTGGCCGTCCTCGACCGCGGTGCGTGCCAGCGAGGCGCTGCGCGAGATGTCGATCAGCAGCTGCGGCTGCGCCAGGCGCATGTTGAGCACGGCCATGAGCGACTGGCCGCCGGCCAGGATGCGGGCGTCCTCGCCATGCCGGCCCAGCAGCGCGCGCGCCTCTTCGGCGCTGTCGGCGCGCACGTAGTCGAAGGCGGCGGGCTTCATGCGCGCGCTCCCAGCCGCAGCCACCGACGCCACCATGGCCGTGGCGCCGTGGCGCCGGCGGCCTGCCGTCCCAGGGACTCGAACAGCTGCGCCACGATGATGCGCGCGGCGCCCTCGAGCATGCGGCTTCCCACCATCGCCACCTTGCCACCGACCTGCGCACGGTAGTCGTAGCGCAGCACGGTGCCGGTGGCGGTGGCTTCGAGTGTGACGACGCCATCGCCACCGCCGGTACCGAGGCTCGAGCGGCCGGTGCCGGCCAGGCGCAGGCGCCGTGGCGCGTCGATCTCCGACAGCTCGATGCTGGCGGCATAACGGGCCTTCACCAGTCCCACGCCGACCGTCACGTCGGCGCGGTAGCGGTTCGGCCCGTCGGCCACCAGCGCATGGCAGCCGGGAATGACGCGGGCCAGTGCGACCGGGTCCAGCAACACCGCGAACACCTGCTCGGGCGTGGCCGCGATCTCGACCTCGCCCTGCGCCTGAAGCGACAGGCCCTCGCCCGCTGGCAGCGCGGACACCGCCACCGGACGCGGCCCGCTGCGGGGCAGCGGATCGGGCGTCTCCAGCAGATCCAGCACGCGGCCCGGCGTCAGCGGCAGCCGCACGTCGTCGACATCGCGGCGTGGGCGCAGCGCATCGGCGAAGGCATTGGCGATGCACACCGGCGTGCTCATGTTGTTGCCTTCACCGAGGCCCTTGGCCCCGAGCGGTGTGAACGGCGACGGGGTCTCCAGATGCACGATCAGCGGGTCGGGCGTCTCGCAGGCCGTGGGCATCAGGTAGTCGGCCAGCGTGCCCGACTGGAAGCTGCCGTCGCCGCCGTAGCGGAACTCCTCCAGCAGCGCGGCGCCCAGGCCCTGCGCGAACGCACCGCGGATCTGTCCGTCGGCCAGCGCCGGGTTCAGCAGGCGGCCGGCGTCATGTCCGGTGATGTAGCGGTCGACCCGCACGGCGCCGGTGTCGGGGTCGACCTCCAGTCCGCAGATGTCGAAGACGAAGCCATAGGCCGCCGAGGTGTTGACGCGGTCCTGCGCGTCGGGCGCGCCGAGGGTCTCGGGCGTCCAGAAGGCCGTCTCGCGCAAGCCCGGCTGCACGCCGGCCGGCAGCAGCGCCGGCGCCCAGTGCGGGCTCGCGGCCAGGCGGGTGAAGGCCTGGCGCTTCGCGGGATCGACGAGGCTGAAGATCTGGCCCTCGGCAAAGCCGATGTCGGCCGGCGCGCAGCCGAACTGCGCGGCCGCGATGCGGCCCAGCTTGTCGCGTAACTGGATCGCCGCGAGGTGCACCGCGCCGGCGACCGCACCGGCAAAGCGGCTCGAGTAGTTGCCGGCGGCCACCGACCAGGCGTCCTTGGCCGTGTCGAACTCGACGTTGACGACCACCTCCGAAGGCTGCAGGCCCAACGCGTCCGCCACCACCTGCGCGCAGACGGTCATGTGGCCCTGCCCGGCCGGCGCCGAGGCGATGGTCACGTTGACGCCGCCCAGCAGGTCGATCGCCACCGTGGCGCTGGCGATGGCACCGTTCTTCGGCCCGGCCTTCGCACGCTGCGCGGCCGTCAGCACCGTGCTGATATAGCCCATGTTCGACACCGAGGGCTCGACGATCGCGGCCATGCCGATGCCATAGAGCTTGCCGGCCGCACGGGATTCGGCCTGGCGCTGGCGCAACGCCTGGCCTTCGGCCGCCTGCAGCGCCATGTCCATCAGCCGCGCGTAGTCGCCCGAGTCGAGCACGGCACCGGCGGCGGCGCGGTACGGGAACTGGTCGGCGCGCACGAAGTTGCGGCGGCGCAGCGCGACGGCGTCCAGGCCCAGCTCGACCGCAATGCGGTCGATCAGCCGTTCGAGCGCGTAGAACACCTGCGGCCCGCCGAAGCCGCGCACCAGGCCGGTCGGCGTCTTGTTGGTGACGACCACGCGGTTGCGCACCGCGACATGCGAGATGTCGTACGGCCCGGTCAGCGCACCGTGCATGCGGTAGAACGTGGCCGGCTCGGGCGCACGCAGGTAGGCGCCGACATCCTCGGCCTGGTCCCAGTCGAGCGCAAGGATGCGCCCTTCTCCGTTGACCGCCGCGGCGATCGTGGTCGTGCGCGCAGTGGCGGAGGTGGCGGCGCTCAGGTGCTCGAGACGGTCTTCCACCCACTTCACCGGCGCACCGGCCTTGCGCGAGGCCAGGCACATCAGCACGACATACGGAAACACCGCCTGCTTGACGCCGAAGCTGCCGCCGGAGTCGCGCGGAATGCGGTGGCGCAACTTGTTGCCGGGCACCTTCAGCGCCATGGCCATCACCGCGTGCAGCGAGAACGGGCCCATGAAGTTGGACAGCACGTCGTAGCCCTCGTCGCCGCTCAGGTGCTCGGCGACGACCACGCCGCATTCGATCGGCGAGCAGCTGCTGCGCGGGAAGTGCACCGTGGTCTGCACCCGGCGCGCTGTTGCAAAGGCGGCTTCGGGGTCGCCGTAGCGAAAGCTGCGGTCGGACACGATGTTGCTGCCGACCGCCTCGTG
>CALRYR010000234.1:0-6711 GCA_943372425.1 Variovorax sp. YR752
GTCCGCTGCGCTATAGTCGCCAGCCCGCTTTGCGCCGCATCCCATGCCGAGGAGTCGATCCCGATGAGTTCGAAGGAAAACGCAGCCGTGAACCAGCTGCTGGCGCTGCTCGAAGCACGCTATGCCTTGCGGGTGCTCTGGGCGCTACGGGACGGCCATCCGCAGACCTTCCGGCTGCTGCAGGACAGCGTGGGCGGCATCACGCCGAACACGCTCAATACACGCATCAAGGAGCTGCGCGAGGCAGGGGTTGTCAGCCACAGCGGCGAAGGCTACTGCCTGACGCTGAGCGGGCAGGACCTGCTCAAGCGGCTGTCGGATCTGCAAGCCTTCGCCGCCAAGTGGCAGGCGGGCCAGGTCCGGAAAGCGGCAGCTGCCGCGGCGGCGGCGCCCACAGCCGCGTCTCCTGTAGCACCCTCGCCTGCCGCACCGGTCTCCCCTTCGCAGTGATCCGCGCCGCCGAGACGGCGCAGTGTCCTGCAGAGCGCGCCGGGCCGGTCGTTAAACTCCCCCGCGTTCTTTCCCTCAGCTACACAAGGAGCGCCCATGCCCACCACCCCTTCCGGCCTGCAGTACGAAGACACCGTCGTCGGTGACGGCGCCGAAGCCAAGCCCGGCCAGCACGTGCATGTGCACTACACCGGCTGGCTCTTCAACGACGGTGTTCAAGGCGCCAAGTTCGACTCCAGCCGCGACCGCAACGACCCCTTCGCCTTCTCGCTGGGCGCCGGCCAGGTCATCAAGGGCTGGGACGAAGGCGTCGCCGGCATGAAGATCGGCGGCCAGCGCACGCTGGTCATTCCGGCCTCGCTGGGCTACGGTGCCCGCGGCGCTGGCGGCGTCATCCCGCCGAACGCGACGCTGAAGTTCGACGTCGAACTGCTCGACGCGCATTGATCCGCTGGGGAGGCCACGCCTCCCCGCACCTCGACCGCGGGAAACGCAGCATTTCCCGCCAGCGGCTTGATCAGCCGCATTTTTTTGTCTTGAAAAACCCTGCTGCGGGCCCCAGATGGGCAGCAATCGTTTCTTTCACGGCCGATCCAACGGTTTTTGAGCATGTCAGACCCTAAAAATCCCGAACTGAACCCGCAGACCCTGCAAGGCGACCCGAGCCCCGAAGAGCTGGAAGCCGCGCATTTCGCCAACGAGGCCGTTGCCCAGGGCGAACTGGCCAAGGTCCAGGCCGAACTGGCCACGCTGCAGGCCAAGAACGCCGAGCTGGCCGACCAGTACCTCCGCGCCCAGGCCGACGTGCAGAACGCCCGCCGCCGCGCCGACGACGACATCAGCAAGGCCCGCAAGTTCGCGGTCGAGTCCTTCGCCGAGAGTCTGCTGCCCGTGACGGACAGCCTCGAAGCCGGCCTCGCCATCCAGGACGTCACGCCCGAGCAGATCCGCGAAGGCGCCGAAGCCACGCTGCGCCAGCTCAAGAGTGCGCTGGAGCGCCACAAAGTGATCGAGATCGCCCCAGCCGCCGGCACCAAGTTCGACCCGCACCAGCATCAGGCCATCTCGGTCGTGCCGACGCCGGGCCAGGAGCCCAACACCATCGTGGGCGTGCTGCAGAAGGGCTACACCATCGCCGAACGCGTGCTGCGCCCGGCCTTGGTCACCGTCAGCTCGGCGAGCTGATCCTGCACAAGAAACCCACAGGAAATCCCCGCGCCATCCCTTGAACCGCAGCGGGTTATCCACACGTTAAGAACAACTTCATTTCAGCATTCAGGAGAACTTCATCATGGGCAGAATCATCGGTATCGACCTTGGCACCACCAACTCGTGCGTCTCGATCATGGAGGGCAACACGACCCGCGTGATCGAGAACTCGGAAGGCGCGCGCACCACGCCGTCCATCGTGGCGTATCAGGAAGACGGTGAAGTGCTGGTCGGCGCCTCGGCCAAGCGCCAGGCCGTGACGAACCCCAAGAACACGATCTACGCCGTCAAGCGACTGATCGGCCGCAAGTTCGAGGAAAAGGAAGTGCAGAAGGACATCGACCTGATGCCCTACACCATCTCCAAGGCCGACAACGGCGACGCGTGGGTGGAAGTGCGCGGCAAGAAGCTGGCACCGCAACAGGTCAGCGCCGAGATCCTGCGCAAGATGAAGAAGACCGCCGAAGACTACCTCGGCGAACCGGTGACCGAAGCCGTGATCACGGTGCCGGCCTACTTCAACGACAGCCAGCGCCAGGCCACCAAGGACGCCGGCCGCATCGCCGGTCTGGACGTCAAGCGCATCATCAACGAGCCTACCGCCGCAGCCCTGGCCTTCGGCTTGGACAAGCATGACAAGGCCGACCGCAAGATCGCCGTGTACGACCTCGGCGGTGGCACCTTCGACGTGTCGATCATCGAGATCGCCGACGTCGACGGCGAGAAGCAGTTCGAAGTGCTGTCGACCAACGGCGACACCTTCCTGGGCGGCGAAGACTTCGACCAGCGCATCATCGACTACATCATTTCCGAGTTCAAGAAAGAGCAAGGCGTTGACCTCGGCAAGGATGTGCTCGCGCTGCAGCGCCTGAAGGAAGCCGCGGAAAAGGCCAAGATCGAACTGTCGAACGGCGCCGCGACCGACATCAACCTGCCCTACGTGACGGCCGATGCCTCGGGCCCGAAGCACCTGAACATCAAGCTCACCCGCGCCAAGCTGGAAAGCCTGGTCGACGAGCTGATCGAGCGCACCATCGCCCCCTGCCGCACCGCCATCAAGGATGCCGGCGTGAGCGTGTCGGACATCAACGACGTGATCCTGGTCGGCGGCATGACCCGCATGCCCAAGGTGCAGGAGAAGGTGAAGGAATTCTTCGGCAAGGAGCCGCGCAAGGACGTGAACCCGGACGAAGCCGTGGCCGTCGGCGCCGCCATCCAGGGCCAGGTGCTCTCGGGTGACCGCAAGGACGTGCTGCTGCTGGACGTGACCCCGCTGTCGCTCGGCATCGAGACGATGGGCGGCGTGATGACCAAGATGATCGTGAAGAACACGACCATCCCGACGAAGTTCGCGCAGACCTTCTCGACGGCCGAGGACAACCAGCCGGCCGTGACGATCAAGGTGTTCCAGGGCGAACGCGAGATCGCCTCGGGCAACAAGGCGCTGGGCGAGTTCAATCTCGAAGGCATTCCGCCGGCCGCGCGCGGCACGCCGCAGATCGAGGTGAGCTTCGACATCGACGCCAACGGCATCCTGCACGTGGGCGCCAAGGACAAGGGCACCGGCAAGGAAAACAAGATCACCATCAAAGCGAACTCGGGCCTCTCCGAAGACGAGATCCAGAAGATGGTGAAGGACGCCGAGCTGAACGCCGCGGACGACAAGAAGAAGGTCGAGCTGGCGCAGGCCCGCAACCAGGGTGAAGCCATGGTCCACAGCGTGAAGAAGTCGCTGGGCGAACACGGCGCAACCCTGGAAGCCGGCGAGAAGGAAAAGATCGAAGCGGCGATCAAGGACGTCGAAGAGGCGCTCAAGACCGAAGACAAGGCTGCGATCGACGAGAAGACCAACACGCTGATGAGCGCGAGCCAGAAGCTGGGCGAGAAGATGTACGCCGATGCGCAGGCCGCGGCCGGCGCCGCCGGTGGCCCCGGTGCTGCGCCTGGCGCGGAAACTGCAAGCGCCCCGGCCGACGACAACGTGGTCGACGCCGAGGTGAAGGAAGTGAAGAAGGGCTGATCACCAGCCGCTCTCCAAGGCTGGATCGCCCCTGTCGGGTGATCCAGCCTTTTCCGTTTTCTGACACCGCCCCCGACGACCACGCACCATGGCCACCAAACGCGACTATTACGAAACCCTCGGCGTTCCCAAGAACGCGAGCGAGGAAGAGATCAAGAAGGCTTATCGCAAGCTCGCGATGAAGCACCACCCCGACCGCAACCAGGGCGACGGCTCGAAGGAGGCCGAGGCGAAGTTCAAGGACGCCAAGGAGGCGTACGAGATGCTGTCCGACCCGCAGAAGCGGGCGGCGTACGACCAGTACGGCCACGCCGGCGTCGACCCCAACATGCGCGGCGGCCCGGGTGCGGAAGGCTTCGGCGGCTTCGCGGAGGCCTTCGGCGACATCTTCGGCGACGTGTTCGGCGGCGCCCGCGGTGGCCGTCAGAGCGGTGGTCGGCAGGTGTTCCGCGGCAGCGACCTGAGCTACGCGATGGAGGTCACGCTCGAAGAGGCCGCCGAGGGCAAGGACGCGCAAATCCGCATCCCGAGCTGGGACAACTGCGAAACCTGCCACGGCAGTGGTGCCAAGCCCGGCACCAAGCCCATCACCTGCACCACCTGTCATGGCCAGGGTGCCGTGCAGATGCGCCAGGGCTTCTTCAGCGTGCAGCAGACCTGCCCGCAGTGCCACGGCAGCGGCAAGATCATTCCCGAACCGTGCGCCACCTGCCACGGCCAGGGGAAGATCAAGAACAACAAGACGCTGGAAGTCAAGATCCCGGCCGGCATCGACGACGGCATGCGCATCCGCAGCACCGGCAATGGCGAACCCGGCACCAACGGCGGGCCGCCGGGCGACCTCTACATCGAGATCCGGCTGAAGAAGCACGAAATCTTCGAGCGCGATGGCGACGACCTGCACTGCGTGGTGCCGGTCAGCATGACCACCGCGGCGCTGGGCGGCGAGATCAATGTGCCCACGCTCAA
Organism: Variovorax sp. YR752; assembly: GCA_943372425.1. Classification (GTDB taxonomy): domain Bacteria; phylum Pseudomonadota; class Gammaproteobacteria; order Burkholderiales; family Burkholderiaceae_C; genus Variovorax. Next base: position 4,649 of record CALRYR010000234.1, read on the forward strand.
CGGCGCGGCCGCCATCGACATCCCCGACGGCACGCAGAGCGGCAAACAGTTCCGCCTGCGCGGCAAGGGCATCAAGGGCGTGCGCGCGAGCTACCCCGGCGACCTGTACTGCCACGTGCGCGTTGAGACGCCGGTCAAGCTCACCGAGCACCAGCGCAAGCTGCTCAAGGAACTGGACGAGTCCTTCAAGAAGGGCGGTAACAAGCACAGCCCGACCGACAAGGGCTGGTTCGACAAGGCCAAGGAATTCTTCAGCTGAACGCCTTTGACTGACATCGCTCCGACAAGGGCGGCCTGCGGGCCGCCCTTTTGTTTGGTGCTACCGATAGGCGGGAAAACACGGTCGGCGACGAGTGTTGCCGAATCGTTCATGGTTGGAGGCGGAACTTGATCCCGCGCTGTTGTTCTGAAAGGACACACTGCACGCGGGTGCGATCTTTGCTTTATGCTGAATCAGCAGTTTGAGCAGTTTGGTTAGGGAGTTTTTGCAGGGCACATCGCCGTGCGCAAGCGCCTACACAGCGGTTGCGGTCGGCACGCGTTCTGCGGCAGATCCGGGGCTACGGCCTCATTGACTCGATGGAGGTTTTATCCATGGATGTGATCAGCAACTTTGCCGCCCGCTACGACCGCACGCGTGAGGAAGTCCTCTCGCTGCAGGAGTACCTGGACATCTGCAAGCGTGAACCGGTGGCCTACGCGACCGCCGCCGAACGCATGCTCAAGGCCATCGGCGAGCCAGAACTCGTCGACACGCGCAACGACCCGCGCCTCTCGCGCATCTTCGCGAACAAGGTCATCAAGCTCTATCCCGCGTTCAAGGAGTTCTATGGCATGGAAGACGCCATCGAACAGGTGGTGTCGTACTTCCGGCATGCCGCGCAGGGGCTGGAGGAAAAGAAACAGATCCTCTACCTGCTGGGACCGGTGGGCGGCGGCAAGAGCTCCATCGCCGAACGGCTCAAGCAGCTGATGGAGCACGTGCCCTTCTATTCCATCAAGGGCTCTCCGGTGAACGAATCGCCGCTTGGCCTGTTCGACCCGACCGAGGACGGTGAGATCCTGGAGAAGGAGTACGGCATTCCGCGCCGGTACCTGCAGCGCATCCTGTCGCCGTGGGCCGTGAAGCGGCTCGAGGAATACGGCGGCGACATCCGCAAGTTCCAGGTGGTCAAGCGCTACCCATCGGTGCTGCGCCAGATCGGCGTGGCCAAGACCGAGCCGGGCGACGAGAACAACCAGGACATCTCCTCGCTGGTCGGCAAGATCGACATCCGCAAGCTCGAGACCTATGCGCAGGACGACCCTGACGCGTACTCCTATTCCGGTGGTCTGTGCCTCGCGAACCAAGGCCTGCTGGAATTCGTCGAGATGTTTAAGGCGCCGATCAAGGTGCTGCACCCGCTGCTGACCGCGACGCAGGAAGGCAACTTCAAGGGGACCGAAGGTTTCGGCGCCATTCCCTTCGACGGCATCGTGCTGGCCCACAGCAACGAGAGTGAATGGAAGGCCTTCCGCAACAACAAGAACAACGAGGCCTTCCTCGACCGGATCTACATCGTCAAGGTGCCGTACTGCCTGCGCGTTTCCGAAGAGATCAAGATCTACGAGAAGCTGGTGCGCACCTCGTCGCTGTGGGAGGCACCCTGCGCCCCAGGCACGCTGCGCATGATGGCGCAGTTTTCGGTGCTCACGCGGCTCAAGGAGCCGGAGAATTCGAGCATCTTCAGCAAGATGCAGGTCTACGACGGCGACAGCCTGAAGGACACCGACCCCAAGGCCAAGTCGCTGCAGGAGTACCGCGACTACGCGGGCGTCGACGAGGGCATGAGCGGCGTGTCGACGCGCTTCGCGTTCAAGATCATCTCCAAGGTCTTCAACTTCGACAGCAGCGAGGTCGCGGCCAACCCGGTGCACCTGATGTACGTACTCGAACAGCAGATCGAGCGCGAACAGTTCCCGGCGGAGACCGAACAGAAGTACCTGGCGTACATCAAGGAACACCTGGCGGTGCGCTATGCCGAGTTCATCGGCAAGGAAATCCAGACCGCCTACCTCGAGAG
>CALRYR010000235.1:0-6696 GCA_943372425.1 Variovorax sp. YR752
CGGGGCCTCCGGCGGTGCGATGTCCACTGGCGCCGCGTCGGGGTCGTGCAGATGCTCGGTGCCGTCGAACACATGGCTGCAACGACCGCAGCGCACCCAGCCGTCGGAGATGCGAAGCTGGTCCCGCACCACCTTGAACGTGGTGCCGCATTCGGGGCAGCGGGTGGCGAGACTCATGAGGGGTCGATTGTAGGATCGGCCCTCGGCCCAGTCCGCATGCCGACGGCGGCTACAGCCGCGCCGTCATCAGGATCCAGCCGTCCTCGGTGTCGCTCACCTCGAGCGCAGCGTACGGCGCGTAGGCGCTCTTCAGTTCGTCGGCTTGGCGTTCGAGGATGCCGGCCAGCACCAGCGAACCGCCCGGTGCGACGTGGGCACACAGCAGCGGCGCGAGCACTTTCAGCGGCGTGGCCAGGATGTTGGCCAGCACCACGTCGTAGCGGCCCTGGGCCACATCGGGCAGCCCGGTGTTCAGCTTGACAGCATTGGCGTCGGCATTGAGGCGTGTGGCCTCGACCGCGGCCGGGTCGATGTCGACCGCATCGATGGCGACCGCGCCGAACTTCGCCGCCCCGATCGCCAGGATGCCCGAGCCGCAACCGTAGTCGAGCACGCGAGCCGGCGCGGCGGGCAAGCGCGTCGCGATCCAGCGCAGGCACATGCGCGTGGTGGGATGCGTGCCGGTGCCGAAGGCGAGCCCCGGGTCGAGGCGGATGGTCTGGCGTGCCTGGGCCGGTGGCTCGTGCCAGGTCGGCACGATCCAGAACTCGGGCGTGATCTCGACCGGCGCGAACTGCGACTGCGTCAGCCGCACCCAGTCCTGCTCAGGCACGTCGGCCACGCCGACCACTTCGCAGCCGGCGAAGAAGTCCTGCGCCGACAGCAGCGTGGCCGCCTCGCGCGCGGCGCCCTCGTCGGGGAACAGGGCGATCACGCGCGAACGCTGCCAGCCGTCTTTCGGCGGCGGCATGCCGGGCTCGCCGAAGAGCGCCTGCTCGGCGTCGGTCTGCGCGTCGGCGTCTTCAACGGAAACGCTCAGGGCCTCGAGGGCTTCGAGCGCATCGCTCAGGTCTTCGACGCGCTCTTCCGGCGCCAGCAGGCGGAGTTCAAACACGGCGCGTCACCGGGCCCGCGCCGCAAGCCACTCTTCGAGGTAGTGGATGTTGGTGCCGCCGGCCATGAACTTGGCGTCGACCATCAGCTCGCGGTGCAGCGGGATGTTGGTCTGGATGCCTTCGATCACGGTCTCGTTGAGTGCCGTGCGCATGCGCGCCATCGCCTGCTCGCGCGTGTCGCCGTGCACGATGATCTTGCCGATCATCGAGTCGTAGTTCGGCGGCACGAAGTAGTTCGTGTACACGTGCGAATCGACGCGCACGCCTGGCCCGCCCGGCGGGTGCCACATCGTGATGCGACCCGGCGACGGCGTGAACTTGTAGGCGTCTTCGGCGTTGATGCGGCATTCGATCGAATGGCCGCGCATCTCGATCTGGCGCTGCGTGAACGGGAGCTTCTCGCCCGCGGCCACCATGATCTGCGTCTTCACGATGTCGATGCCCGTGGTGAATTCCGTCACCGGGTGCTCGACCTGCACGCGCGTGTTCATCTCGATGAAGTAGAACTCGCCGTTTTCGTAGAGGAACTCGAAGGTGCCCGCACCGCGGTAGCCAATCTTCTTGCAGGCCGCGACGCAACGCTCGCCGATCTTCTCGATCAGCTTGCGCGCGATGCCCGGCGCCGGCGATTCCTCGATGACCTTCTGGTGACGCCGCTGCATGGAGCAGTCGCGCTCGCCCAGGTACACCGCATTCTTGTGCTTGTCCGCGAGGATCTGGATCTCGATGTGGCGCGGGTTCTGGAGGAACTTCTCCATGTACACGGCCGGGTTGTTGAAGGCCGCGCCGGCTTCCGCCTTGGTCATCGTGATCGCGTTGACCAGCGCCGCCTCGGTGTGCACCACGCGCATGCCGCGGCCACCGCCGCCGCCTGCGGCCTTGATGATGACCGGGTAGCCGATGGCGCGCGCGATGCGCTTGTTCGTCGCAGCATCGTCGGACAGTTCACCCTCCGAGCCCGGGACGCAGGGCACGCCGGCCTTGATCATCGCCTGCTTGGCCGACACCTTGTCGCCCATGATGCGGATCGATTCGGGTGTGGGGCCGATGAACTGGAACCCGCTCTGCTCCACGCGCTCGGCGAAGTTCGCGTTCTCGCTGAGGAAGCCGTAGCCGGGATGGATCGCCTCGGCATCGGTCACTTCGGCGGCCGAAATGATCGCCGGCATGTTGAGGTAGCTGAGCGCCGAGGGCGCCGGGCCGATGCATACCGCCTCCTGCGCCAGCTTGACGTACTTGGCCTCGCGGTCGGCTTCCGAATAGACCATCACGGCCTTGATGCCGAGTTCGCTGCAGGCGCGCTGGATTCGAAGTGCGATCTCGCCGCGGTTGGCAACCAGGATCTTCTTGAACATGGTCACGCGATGATGAACAGCGGTTGGCCGTATTCGACCGCCTGGCCGTTCTCGCCGAGGATCTGCGTGACCGTGCCGGACTTGTCGGCCTCGATCTCGTTGAGGATCTTCATCGCCTCGATGATGCAGAGCGTGTCGCCCTCCTTCACCTGGGCGCCGATTTCCACGAACGCGGGAGCACCCGGGCTGGAGGAACGGTAGAAGGTGCCGACCATCGGCGACTTGACGGTGTGGCCGGTGGCCACGGGCTCTGCGGCCGGTGCCGTCGCGGCGACGGGTGCAGCCGCCGCAGCAGGCGCCGAGGCCGACGGTGCGGCCACCGACTGAACATACTGGACGGGTGCGGCTTCACCCGCCTTGACGATGCGGACCTTGCCCTCGGCCTCGGTGATTTCCAGCTCGGAAATATTCGACTCAGACACCAGATCGATCAGTGTCTTCAATTTGCGCAGATCCATGGGACTCCATTGCCGGCTGTGCCGGTCGTTCCGGATTGAACTCACCTGAAAATCGGCTTATTTCGGCGTTCGTACGCCAAGTGCCGGTTGTATCGGCAAGATTCTAACTGTGAAGTTCTGCGCGCTGCCAAGCATCCAGGTCAGCGGGCAGCAGCTGGCCCATCTTTCGAGCCGCCACGCTGCCATTTGCCGCTAAAACCAGCGTAAAAGGCAGGCCCCCGCCGGTATTTCCCAGTTCGCGAACCAGTTCCGTACCGTCGAGGCCGGTGATGCCGATGGGAAAAGTCACCGGCGTCCGCGCCAGAAACTTCTTGACCGAATCAGGCCGGTCAATCGCCAAGCCTACCACTTGCCAGCCGTTGGCCCGCTGATCGCGATAGAAGCGATCGACCATGGGCAGCTCCTCGACACACGGTGGGCACCAGGTCGCCCAGAAGTTCAACAGTAAGGGCTTGCCCTTCAGCGAGGCCATCTGCAACGACGCGCCATCCGGCTGCTCGAAGCGCGATGCCCAGAAGCCGGCCGACAACTGCTCACCCGATGCCTGAACGGACGACTCATGTCGCCACCAGGCCGCGCCCGCACCGGCCACCGCTGCCGCGGCGGCGACGCCCCCCAGCATCCAGGATCGCCGCGTCGACGATGGCGTCATGCCGTGTCCTTTTCCATCAATCGACGCAGGGCGCGCAGGTCGCCGCGCGGCGTGCGGCCCTGCGAATCGGGCTTGAGCGCACCGCGCAGATCGTCGAGGTCGTACACCAGCAGGTGCACGCCGATCTCTTCGCCAAGCGCCCGGCTCATCGCATGGACGCTCAGGGCCTCGACCTGCTCGCCGTGGAAGCCGGTCACCATGCGCGGCTCGTAGTCGACGTGGTGATCGATGAGCGCGATCTCGGCCGACTTGCAGTCGTCGCAGAAAAGCTGGATGTAGACGTCCGACAGCCGGGTCGCGGTGCCGTGCCATACCGAGCCCCCCACATGCGGGCGAAAGACGGCCATGCGTTCCATCCATTCCAGGGCGAGCTGGCGCAACGCGAGCAGTTCCTTGGGTTGGGTGTCGGCGCAGAAGAGCGCGATGTAGTCGCGCACCTCGGCCTCCACGTCGTCGTTGTGCGGCAGCGCGGTGCGCGCCGACAGGCCCATGTCCCGCAGGGCGCGGCGCTTGGCCGGGCCGTACTCCAACCCCTCCTCGACCACGAGGCGGGCGGCTGCGGCAGCGATTTCGCGCTTCGACGTGTCCATCCGGGCATTCTGCCCGCACTGCAGCATTCCATGGAAGTTCCCCCGGAGAGCATCCCTAGAATCGACCCGATGCACATTCACATCCTCGGCATCTGCGGCACCTTCATGGGCGGCGTCGCCGCGCTGGCGCGCGAAGCCGGCCACCAGGTGACCGGCTGCGACGCCGGCGTCTATCCGCCCATGAGCGACCAGCTGCGCGCGCTCGGCATCGAACTCATCGAAGGCTTCGGCGCGGACCAGATGGCGCTCGCGCCCGACATGTTCGTCGTCGGCAACGTCGTCTCGCGTGCCCACCTGCCCGACGGCGCGCCGAAATTTCCCCTGATGGAAGCCATCCTCGACGCTGGCGCGCCCTACACCAGCGGCCCGCAGTGGCTGGCCGAGCACGTGCTGCAGGGCCGGCACGTGCTGGCCGTGGCGGGCACGCACGGCAAGACGACGACCACCTCGATGCTCGCGTGGGTGCTGGAACGCGCGGGCCGCGCGCCCGGCTTCCTGGTCGGGGGCGTTCCGCTCGATTTCGGCGTGTCGGCCCGACTGGGCCAGGGCCCCGCCTTCGTCATCGAGGCCGACGAGTACGACACCGCCTTCTTCGACAAGCGCAGCAAGTTCGTCCACTACCGGCCGCGCACCGCGATCCTGAACAACCTCGAGTTCGACCACGCGGACATTTTCGACGACCTGGCCGCCATCGAGCGGCAGTTCCATCACCTGGTGCGCACCGTGCCCGGCACCGGCCGCGTCGTCGTGAACGCGAACGAGGAAAGCCTCCGGCGGGTGCTTGCGCAAGGTTGCTGGAGCGCGATGAGCGGCTTCGGCAACAGCGGCCCCGATGCCGAATGGCAGGCCCGCGGCACGCACGATGCCTTCGACGTGCTGCGCCACGGGGAGCCGGTCGGCCGCGTCGAATGGGCGCTCTCCGGCGAGCACAACCAGATGAACGCGCTGGCCGCGATCGCCGCCGCCGACCATGTGGGCGTGCCGCCGGCGGAGGCGGCCGCCGCCCTGGGCAACTTCCGCAACGTGCGCCGGCGCATGGAGCTGCGCGGCGCAGTCGAGCGCGACGGCGGGGCGGTCACCGTGTACGACGACTTCGCCCACCACCCCACGGCCATCCGCACCACGCTCGACGGCCTGCGCCGCAAGCTCGATGGCGACGGCCGGCAAGGCGACCGGATCCTCGCGGTCTTCGAGCCGCGCAGCAACACCATGAAGCTGGGCACCATGGCCGCGCAACTGCCGTGGAGCCTGCAAGCGGCCGACCTGTCGTTCTGCCACAGCGGCGGCCTGGGCTGGGATGTGGCGTCGGCGCTCGCACCGATGGGCGACCGGGCGCACGTGGTCGACGCCATCGAACCGCTGGTGGCGCAGGTCGCGGCCGCGGCGCGCGCTGGCGATCACATCGTCTGCATGAGCAACGGCGGTTTCGGCGGCGTGCACGACAAGCTGCTGGCCGCGCTGCGCGCCCGGGACTGAACATGACGCGGGTGCGGCAACTCATCGAGACGCTCGAACTGCAGCTGCATCCGGAAGGCGGCTGGTACCGGGAGGTGTTCCGCTCGGTCGCGCACGTATCGCCTGCCGATGGCCGACCCGCGCGCTCGGCGATGACGAGCATCTACTTCCTGCTAGAGGCCGGTCACCATTCGCGCTGGCACCGTGTGGTGTCCGACGAGGTGTGGGTGCATCTGGAAGGCGTGCCGCTCGCGCTGTGGACCGCCGACGCAGCGCTGCGCACGGCGCCCGCGCACACGCGGCTCGGGCCGGTCGATGCGCATGGCACCCGGCCGCAGCATGTGGTGCCGGCCGGCCAGTGGCAGGCCGCCGAGCCGATCGCCACGCACACCACCGGTGACTACGCGCTGGCCGCCTGCATGGTCGGCCCGGGCTTCGACTTCGCCGACTTCTCGCTGATGCCCGACGACAGCGACGAAGCCGCCCTGATGCGGCATCACTGGCCGGAGCTCGCCCGCCTGATCTGATGCGCGAGCGTCGACCCGAGGGTGATCAGCCCCGGCGGCGCTTCACAGCCTGCGACAGCGTGTCGAGCACCGTGGTCGAATCGTCCCAGCCCAGGCAGGCGTCGGTGATGCTCTGGCCGTAGGCCAGAGCACCGATCAAATCCTTGCCCGGCGTGAACTTCTGGGCGCCGGCGCTCAGGTGGCTCTCGACCATCACGCCGAACACGTTGCGGCTGCCGCCGACGATCTGGCCCGCGATGTCCTGCGCCACCTCGATCTGCTTCTGGTGCTGCTTGGAACTGTTGGCATGGCTGCAGTCGACCATCAGCGTGGGCGGCAGCTGCGCCGCCGTGAGGTCGCGGCAGGCGGCGGCCACGCTCTCGGCGTCGTAGTTGGGTGCCTTGCCGCCGCGCAGGATCACGTGGCAGTCCTTGTTGCCGTTGGTCTGCACGATCGCGACCTGGCCGTTCTTGTGGACCGACAGGAAGTGGTGGCCGCGCGCCGCTGCCTGGATGGCGTCGGTGGCGATGCGGATGTTGCCGTCGGTGCCGTTCTTGAAGCCGAT
>CALRYR010000236.1:0-6633 GCA_943372425.1 Variovorax sp. YR752
CAACGGCGAATTCAACCTGCTGCAGGCCCTGTGCGAAGCCCCGCAGCGCGTGCTGTCGCGCGACCGCCTGCTCGAGCTGTCGCGCCTGCATGGCGCCGAGGTGTACGACCGCTCCATCGACGTGCAGATCCTGCGCCTGCGCCGCAAGATCGAGGGCGACCCGTCGTCGCCGCGCTTCATCCAGACCGAGCGCGGCGCGGGCTACGTCTTCAACACGCCGGTCGACGTGTTGAACTGAGCGGCGCCGGTGTCCTCCGCCCTCGCCGCTTCGCCCAACCGCTTTGCCCGCCAGCTCGCGCGGCAGTACGGGCTCGACGCGGTGGAGGCCTCGCGTGCGGGCACGCGTCCGCTGGACATGGCGCGCATGCAGTACGCGCAGCCGCATCTCTTCGTGCTGCCGCCCCTGCCGGCCGATGACGCCTTCGTCGTCAGCGTCGAACTGTCGCGCGCCGGGAGCCGACGCTTCTTCCAGCAAGGCGGGGAGACGCATCTGGGGCTGCTGGAGGCCGGCACGGTGCACATCGCCGACCTCGCGACCCGCCCGTCGGCCTACGTCTGCAGCCCGTTCCATTCGGTGCTGTTCCGCATCACGCGGGCAGCGCTGGATGACTTCGCCCAGGAATCGGGCGTGGCCACGGTCGGCGCGCTGCGGTGCGCGCCCGGCACCGACGACCCGGTGCTCACGCACCTCGCGGCCGCCCTGCTGCCTTCGCTGCAACGGCCCGCGGAGGCCAGCGCCCTGTTCCTCGACCAGATGGCGCTCGCCCTGTATGCCCACGTCGCCCATGCCTACGGCCGCGCGACGCCGCGCGCGGGTGCGATGGCCGGCCTGGCGCCCTGGCAGGAACGCCGTGCGCGCGAGTTGCTCGGCGCCGATCTGGCACACGACCTGTCGCTCGCCGAGATCGCCACTGCGTGCGGCCTGTCGCGCAGCCACTTCGGCAGGGCCTTCAAGACCACCACCGGCCAGACGCCGCACGCCTGGCGCACGGCGCAGCGCATCGCGGCCGCGCAAAAGATGCTGCGCGACGACACGGCCCCGCTGCCGGAGATCGCCATCGCGTGCGGCTTCGCGGACCAGAGCCACCTGACGCGCGTGTTCGGCGCGCGGGTGGGCAGTTCGCCGGCGGCATGGCGGCGCATGCGGCGCTAACCCACCAACGCGTCCGGCAGGATTGCTGGCACCAGCTCCCGCTGCAGCCGCGCCCGCCACCACTTGAGCGCCTCGCCCGTGGCCGTGGGCTTCCAGGCCAGCCAGAAGGTTTCTTCCGGTCGTGACTCCTCGCAGACCAGCTCGACCAACGTGCCGCGCGCCAGCGCTTCGCGCACGCAGTCGTGCGGCAGGAAGCCGTGGCCCAGCCCGTCGATCTGGCAGGCAATCTTGGCGGCCATCGACGGCACCGTGAGCCGGCGCTGGCCCGGCAGCAGGCCGATGGTGCGGTCGGACAGGGCCCGCGCGCCATCGCCCACCACCACGGCCGTGCGCTGCAGCAGGTCGGCCCGTGTGAGCGGGCGGCGCAGCATGGCCAGCGGGTGCGTGGGTGCCACGCAGAACACGAAGGACAGGCTGCCCACGGCCACCGCCTTGTAGCCGCCGCCGGCCGGCCCGTCGCTGGCGGCGACGATGAGGTCGGCGCGGCCGTCGCGCAGCGACTCCCAGGTGCCGGTCATGGTGTCGCAGCCGATGCGCAGCCGCGTGCCGCAGTTCAGGTCCTCGAAGGCGCGGATGTCGTGGTTGAAGGCGCTGGTGGGGATCAGCGAGTCGTGCACCAGCCGCAGCTCGGACTCGAAGCCGGTGGCGATCTGACGCATGCGCGATTCGAGCTCTCCGGCCGCGGCGATGAGCCAGCGCCCTTCCTTGAGCATCTCCTGGCCGGCCGGCGTGAGCGTGACGCGCGGCCCCTGCCGCACGAAGAGCGCGAGACCGAGCTGCTCCTCCAGCTTGCCGATGGCGTACGAGATGGTCGAGGGCACCTTGTGCAGCCGCTCCGATGCAGCCGCGAAAGAGCCGTGGCGCGCGATGGCGTCGACCAGCTCGATCGCCTCGAGGGTGAGCTTCAGCATCGAAATGCCTCCAAATTAATCATCGAAATCATCGATCGATCGACCCTAAACGTTTCAGCATCGGAAGTCGCCTTGCGTTCGATACTTTCCTCACGCCACGACATCCTCCACCTGAATCACTTGCGATCAAGCGCAAACAAGGTGCCAGATGAATCGTGAATTTCATCGACAGAAAAAAGACAAGGAACGCATCATGCTCGAACTTCGCAAGGCCGACCAGCGCGGCGTCGCCAACCACGGCTGGCTCCGCTCGCGCCACACCTTCTCCTTCGGCCACTACCACGACCCCAAGCAGCAGGGCTTCTCGGACCTGCTGGTGATCAACGACGACCGCGTCGACCCGGCGCAGGGTTTCGGCACGCATCCGCACCGCGACATGGAGATCTTTTCCTATGTGCTCGACGGCGCGCTGGCGCACCAGGATTCGATGGGCACCGGCTCGGTCATCCGGCCGGGCGACGTGCAGATGATGAGCGCCGGCACCGGCGTGCGTCACAGCGAGTTCAACCACTCCAAGACCGACGGCGTGCACTTCCTGCAGATCTGGATCGTGCCTTCGCTCAAAGGCACCGCACCGCGCTACCAGCAGGTGCATTTCAGCGACGCCGAGAAGCGCGGCCAGCTGCGGCTCATCGCCTCACCCGAAGGCACCGGCGGCTCGCTCGGCGTGCACCAGGACATGCGGATGTACGCTGGCCTCTTCGACGGCGCCGAGAACACGGTGCTGGACGTCGGCCCCGACCGCTACGCCTACGTGCACGTGGCGCGCGGCAGCATCGAGGTCAATGGCGAACGCCTGAGTGAAGGTGACGGTGCACGCATCCGCGACGAACGCCAGCTGCGCTTCGCCAAGGGCGACCAGGCCGAGGTGCTGGTGTTCGACCTGCGGCCGCACGAACATCCGACGATGTGAAGTGCCGAGACGCCGAGGCACCGACATCCAGGGAGCCTCTGCACGGCTTTGACGGCACACGCCGGTCCCAGCCGGGCGCCGGTCGGTACACTGGTGCTCCCATGTCCGCCCGCGTTCTCGCCTTTCTGCTCGCCATGCTCATGCTGTGGTCGGGCCTGGCCGTGACGGAACAGCGCTTTGCCGAGGCCCTCGAACTGCCTGTGCAGACGGCCGGCCAGTCGGACGATGCGAAGCGCGGTGATCTCAACGGATCGATGGACGACCATGTGGTGGACGACCAGCCGGCGCAGCCCTTCGGCGAGCCTGCACTGGACATCGCCGTGCTGATCGACAGCGCCGGGCACGCCATCGGGTGCAGCGCGGCGTCCGCGACCTGCCCCCTGCCGCCCACTGCAGCGCAATGGGCCGCCCCTTTCCTCGAGGGCCCTCAGCGCCCTCCAAAGAACGCCTGAGTTCTTCGGCACGCAGCGCCTGAGCGCCGGCCGTATCTCCATCCGGCCTTTCCGCTTTCTGACGCGCCGGGGTTCGGCGCGTTGCACACCTCGTTTTTCAGCGCGCGGCTTTGCGTCCGCATCGCCGCATTTCTTCCTCCTCACGGCTCCCCATGGAAATCGCCATACTTTTCGCCCTCATCCTGCTCAACGGCCTGTTCGCCATGTCCGAGATCGCGCTGGTCACCGCGCGCAAGGCGCGGTTGCAGAAGCTGGTGGACGAGGGCAACCGTTCCGCCGCAGCCGCCGTCCAGCTGGGGCAGGACCCGACTCGCTTCCTGTCGACCATCCAGATCGGCATCACCTCCATCGGCGTGCTCAACGGCATCGTCGGCGAAGCGGCACTGGCGGCGCCGCTGGCCATCTGGCTGTCGGAACTGGGCGTGCCCGCGCCCTATGCGGCCTACGGCGCCACGGGGCTCGTCGTGCTGCTCATCACCTACTTCTCCATCGTCGTCGGCGAACTGGTGCCCAAGCGCATCGGGCAGTCCTACCCCGAGACCTTCGCCCGCCTGGTGGCACGACCGATCAACTGGCTCGCAATCGCGACCAAGCCCTTCGTCGTGCTCCTGTCGGTGTCCACGCGCACCCTGCTGCGCCTGCTCGGCGTGAAGGAAACCAGCGGCAGCCCGGTGACCGAGGAGGAGATCCACGCCATGCTGGTCGAAGGCACCACCGCCGGCGTCATCGAGTCGCACGAGCACGCGATGGTGCGCAACGTGTTCCGGCTGGACGACCGCGAGATCGGCTCGCTGATGGTGCCGCGCGGCGACGTGGCGGTGCTGGACGTGGACCAGCCCTTCGAGGAGAACCTTGCGCGGGTCGAGGCGTCGAACCACGAGCACTTCCCCGTCGTTCGCGGCGGCCTCGACAACGTGCTGGGCATCGTCAACGCGCGCCGGTGGCTGTCGCAGGCGCTGCGCGGCGTCGAGCGAGAACTCGCCGCCCAGTCGCTGCAGACGCCGCTGTACGTCCCCGAGACGCTGACCGGCATGGAGCTGCTCGACAACTTCCGCTCGTCGGACGTGCGCATGGCCTTCGTCGTCGACGAGTACGGCGAAGTGCAGGGCATCGTCACCCTGCAGGACCTCATCGAGGCGATCACCGGCGAGTTCCAGCCGCGCAACCCCGAGACCTCCTGGGCCGTCCAGCGCGACGACGGCAGCTGGCTGCTCGACGGGCACATTCCGGTGCCTGAACTGAAGGACCGGCTGACGCTGGACGAAGTCCCCGAGGAAGACCGCGGGCGCTACCACACCCTCAGCGGGATGATGATGCTGCTCACTGGCCGGCTGCCGAAGGTGGCCGACTCGGTCGAGTGGGAAGGCTGGCGCTTCGAGATCATGGACATGGACGGCAAGACCATCGACAAGGTCCTCGCAGCGCGGATCGCCGACGACAAGGGCCCCGCCCCGACGCCATGACGACCGCCGCCTCGCGCACCCACGAACACTGCGCCGGGCAGGCGCCCGCGCTGCGTCGTGACGCGATCCCCGAGGCGGGATGGCCTTTCCTCGGTCTGGCGCAGCGGCTCGGCGTGTACGAGGACAGGGACGAGATCGCGCGCGAAGCCATCGACCGGCTCACCGAGAGCGACAGGCGTGCGGTGCTCTTCTTCCGCAGCCACCTTCCCGTCGAAATCGATCAGTGGCTGCGCGGCGACGAGGCGATGGCGAGCCCGCCATCGTCCGAGTATGTGGCGTTCGCCTGCCTGTACCTCGCCGCCGACTACCTCATCGGACGGCCTTGACCGATGCACCGCACACCGCGCATCACGGCGCGTTCACCGCCTGCGCACCATGGGCCGCAGCCAGCGCATGCATCATGTCCAGCGCGAGGAAGTGGTGCACCACCGGCCTGTCCGGCCCGATGTGGAAGCGGATGGCCTCGCTCTGCAGGTCGGCATCGGCGTGCGACACGCGCTGGTGCTGGCGCAGGTGCTCGGCCCACGACTCGACCAGGAACCACTCCATCAGGCATTCGCGGTCGTGGGTGTGCTCGGTGATGCCCCAGGCATAGGCGCCGTCGCGGCGGCGTTCCAGCGACAGCTTCTCGATCGCGCGCAGGAAGGCCGGCTGGTCTTCCGCGCGAATGCGGTATTCGATCTGCACCATGACCGGGCCGCGGTCGTGCGCCACCGGCGCACTGAGCAGCGGCTCGGGCCAGTGGTTCGACGCCTGGAGGTCGGCCTCGCCGGTCGGCAGCCGGACGCGGTGGAAGACGAAGGCCACCATCGCCAGTCCGGCGGCGCCGATGAGCAGTGTGCCGGGCACGCCGATCTCCTGCGCGATCAGGCCCCAGCCGAGGCTGCCGCCCGCCATCGCGCCGTTGAAGACGGTCAGGTAGATCGCCAGGCCGCGCCCGCGCACCCAGTTCGGCAGCACCGCCTGCGCCACGCCGTTGAGGGTGGTCAGCGCGATGATCCAGCCCACGCCCAGCAGCAGCATGAGCAGCACGGCGACCCACTGGGGCGGCGCGAAGGACAGTGCGCACATCACGACCGCCGAGATGAGCGAAGCCGTCAGCACCAGCCCGTCGGCATCGAGCTTCGCGCGCAGGCGCGGCAGCAGCACCGCACCGAGGATGGCGCCGGCGCCCACCGCGCCGAGCATCACGCCGTAGAAGCTGGCCGTGCCGCCGAGCATCTTGCGCGCCACCAGTGGGAGCAACGCCCAGACCGAGCTCGCGAACAGGAAGAACACCGCGGCGCGCAGCAGCACGACATGCAGTTCGCGGCTGGCACGCGCATAACGCAGGCCGGCGCGGAAGGCACCGAAGAACTGCTCCGACAGGCCGGTGTCGATTGCGGCCGGCCGCTTCCACCACAGCAGCGCGGCGATGACGAACACATAGCTGAGCACGTCCGCGCCATAGGCCGTGGCCGCGCCGAAGCTCGCCAGCAGCAGGCCACCGGCGGCCGGCCCGATGGCGCGAGCGATGTTGATGCCCAGCGAGTTCAACGCCACCGCGCTCTTCAGGTCCGACCGCGGCACCAGCTCGGGCACGATCGACTGCCAGGTCGGCCCCATCAGCGCGGCGCCGATGCCGCCGACGAAGGTCAGGGCGACCAGGTACTCGACCGTCAGCGTGTTGGTGCGCGACAGCACCAGCAGCGTGCCGCTCACGCAGGCCAGCATGACCTGGATGAAGATCAGGAAGCGCCGG
>CALRYR010000237.1:0-6617 GCA_943372425.1 Variovorax sp. YR752
CCAGACGCATCGCGCCGGCCAGGCGGGCACTGCCCTTGAGTGTGTGCAGCGTGCGCAGCACCGACGCCCGCGGCGTATCGCTCGCTGGGTCGGCCAGCCAGTCGCGCAGCGCGCTGCCCAGCTTGGGCATCAGCTCGGCGGCCTCTTCCTCGAAGATCGGGAACAGGTCGACGTCGACCGAATCGGCCAGGTCGTAGGCATCGTCGGAATCGTCGAGCGACACGTCGGACCGGGCCGCGCTGGCGAAACCCAGCGGCGCGGGGCCGCTGTCCGGCGCATCGAGCGGCAGCTGCGAGGCGGCGACGTCGCGCAGGTCCTGCAGCGTTTCGTCGGAAGGTTCGCGCAGGAAGCCGGCTGCGAACTGGTGCAGCAGGTGGCGCAGCTCGTCGGCCGCCGCCACCAGCACGCGACCCTGCTCCGCCGTGCCACGGCCCTGCCGGTGCAGGTGCTGGAGCGCGGTCTCGAAGAGCCGGGCCATGCCCGACAGGCCCTGGAAGCCGACCGTGGCCGAGCTGCCCGCGAGCGAATGCGCCAGCGCGACGGTCGAATCGCCGATGCGCAGGTGCGGCTCGAGTGCCCATTCGCCGACGTCGATGGCCAGCTGGCGCGACCATTCGTCGGCTTCGTTGAGGTAGACGTTGTAGAGCGCGATGCCGATGCGCAGCGGGCCGATGGCCTTGACGGCGTCGTCGGCGCTGGGCGTGGCCGCTTCGTACCGGGTTTCGACTTCCGGCTCGGGTTCAGGTTCGAGCGGTGCCGTTGCTTCGACGGGCGCGGCCGCCTCCACCGCTTCGGGGACCGGCGACGCATCGGCCACCGGCACAGCCACGGGTGCGACCGCCTCGTCGAGGCGCAGGTCCGGCTCGGGCGGCGCAGCCAGCAGGCTGGCGAGCGCGTCGAGTTCTTCCTGCGCGGCGTCGGGCTCGTCCTGCGTCTCGGCCGCTGCCGGCGCTGCAACGGGTGTCGCGAAGGACAGGTCGGGCAAGGGCGGCAACACGGCGGGCGCCGGTGCAACGTGTGCTTCGACGGGCGATTCCAGCGGCGCGGGCTCGCTGAGGTCGAAGTCCAGCGTCATCGTCGGCATGCGGGCCTGCTCGATGGACGCGTGCGCCGTCTCGAGGAAGTCGATGTCCTCGCCGCCCAGCGGCGGCGGCAGTTCGGTCGCTTGCGTCTCGGTTCGCGGTTCGAAGTCGAGGAAGTCGGTCGACGCGAAATCGTCGTCCATCTCGCTGGCGCCGCGCTCGGCGGGTGCTTCGTCTGCAGGCGCTGCAGCCACTTCGACGGCAGGCAGCTCGGGCTCTGGTGCGGGCGCTTCGATGGCAGGCGCCCATTCCGGCTCGGGCGCGGCTTCTTCGATCGGCGGCAGCGGTGCCGGCGGCGCCTCCGCGGCGATGTGGCGGGCGGCGACGGCCAGCGCATCGGGCGCGATGGCGGCCGGCGGCGGCAGCGGGTCGCCGCTGCGCAGGGCGTCGGCAATGCGGCTGAAGGCCGCGGGCTCCCAGCTGTGCGGCTGGCCGGCGGCAATGGCCTCGACCCAGGCGGAGAAGTCCTTCAGCGCGCGTTCGGTCGCGCTCAGCAGTTCGGGCGTGGCGGGGCGCTGGTCGGCCAGCCAGGTGTTCAGCACCTGCTCGAAGGACCAGGCGGCGTCGCCGAAGGCCGTGAGGCCGACCATGCGCGAGCTGCCCTTGAGCGTGTGGAAGGCGCGCCGCAGCACGGTGAGTTCGCTCACGTCGGTCGGGTCCTCGGCCAGCAGCGACACGGCCGCGTCACCGTTCTCCAGCACCTCGCGCGCCTCGTCCAGGAAGATGTTCTGCAGGTCGTCTTCGTCGAGTTCGTTGACCTCGGTGTCGGGCAAGGCGGTCGGGCCGACGATCTTGGCGGTCCAGCTGTCGGCGGCACGGCTGAATTCCTCGATCGGCGTCGCGGCCTTGCGGGTCGGTGCGGCCAGCGCCGCGAGCTTGGCGGCGATCTGCGCATCGACTTCCTCGACGCTGAGCACCGGCCCCACGGCGGGCGTGGCGGCGGCGCTGGCGGCGTCGGTCGCGCTTTCCGCCACGGCCGCCTCGGCGCTGCGGCCCATCAGCGGCTTGAGTTCGCCCAGTTCGGTGTCGAACACGAAGAGGCGCTTGGCCAGGGACGGCTGGTAGCCCAGCATGTCGATCAGGAAACCCAGCGCGCCCAGGTTGTTGCCGAGCGAGTCGAAGTCGCGGGCCTCGTCGGTGGGCGATGCGGCGTCCAGCAGGTGGTCGACGCTCTCGCGCATGCGCTGCACGGTCTGCGCGGCCTGGTCGAGGCCGAGCACCGAAAACACGCCGCGCATCTGCAGCAGCTGGCTCGGCACGGTGCGCAGCGACCCGCGCTCGTTCGGGCGGCGGAAGAACTGGTCGAGCGACTTCTCGAGCTCACCCAGGTGGGCGCGCAGCTCGTCGACCACGGTGCCCATGGACTGGCGGTCGCTCACGCGGCGGTACAGCTCCTCCATCCACGGCTCGAGCGGCTCGGCCTGGCCGCCGTCGCGCACACGGTCGATGCGGCCGGCGAGCTGCACCGTGCGTGCGGTGAGCTGGCGGTCCTGCGGGTCGAGGTCTTCGAAGGCGGCTTCGAGGTAGAGCACCGCGGTCGCGACTTCGAGGCCGAGTTCGGTGCTCGGCGGCGTGCCCGAGCGCAGCGACGCGTCGACCGCGTTGTTCAGCGCCTGCACCATCGGCAGGCTCGGCGGATGCAGCTTCTGCAGCGACTCGCCCAGCTGCGCGAAGGTGTCGGCCACCTGGCGGGTGCGCGTGATGTCCCCGGCCGACAGGGCCGACCACATCTCCTTGGCGGCCTCGATGCGCTTGCGCGCCTGGACCAGCACCAGGGGGTCGAAGCGCCCGAACTGCTCGACGGTGTAGTCGACCGCCGGCTCGTCCTCGGCGATGCCCCAGGAGGCGCGCACCTGGCGCAGCGTCGCGACCTCGTCGTTCGCGCCCGGCACGGCCTGCGCGCAGAAGAAGAGCAGGTCCTGCCCGAGTCGCTCGGACACCGCCGCATCGCCGCGCGCCAGCGTGGCGTACTGCAGCAGCACCCGCGAGGACGCGCGCTTCACGTAGACGTCGACCGGCAGCAGCGCAGCGCCCAGCGCTTCGAAGAAGCCGGCGGCGAGCGTCCAGAAACTGACCACGCGCGGCACCGACGAGCCCCGGGCCAGGCCCAGGCAGATTTCGTGCAGGCGGCGGGCGGCACGGTCGTCGCCGCTCTTGACGATCTTGAGCACCTCGCGGTCGAGCTTGGAGCGCACCGCCGGGTCGTAGACCAGCGCGGCCTGCGTGGGCGACGGCTTGATCTCAACCCAGCGCCAGGCATGGGTCCAGAGGTCGGCCGGATGCACGCGGTCGCTGCTGGCCATGTCCAGCACATCGCGGTACTGTGGGAACAGCCCGACCGACGACACCTGCTTGCCGCCGAGCAGCGCATGCAGGTAGTCGGACACGGCGAAGCCGGCACGGTCGAGCTTCAGCACGGCCGCTTCGCTGCAGCCGGCCGGGTGGTCGATGTAGCGCTGAACCGCGAATTCCATCGCGCCCACCACCATGGCCGGCGCCTTGTGGCCGACCATCGTGAGCGCGCCCACGGCCTGGTGCAGCTGCTGGCGCGCCAGGCGCAGCGGGCCGGTGTCGGGCTCGGTCGCGCCCTCGCGCGCGAAGCGGCGCAGCGCCTTGCCGGCACCGTCGAGCGTCTTCTGGATTTCGTCGACGACCCAGGCCAACGGCCCGAGGTCCTGGGGGGCCGGCGAGGTGCCGGGATTCGAGGCGTTGGCTGGCACGGGCGTCGGCACGTTGGGCGCTCGGCGGGTCAGACGATCTTGAAGCGTGCGACCGACTGGCGCAGCTCTTCGGCCATGTGCGACAGCTCGCGCACCTGCTGGGCCGTGGTGCGCGTGCCCTCCCCGGTCTGCTCGGTCACGGCGAAAATGTGCTGGATGTTGGCGGCCACCACGTTGGCCGAATCGGCCTCGCGGGAGGCGGACTGCGAAATCTGCTCGATCAGGTCGGCCAGGCGGCGCGACACGCGGTCGATCTCGGACAGCGCGGTGCCCGCGTTGTCGGACAGCTTGGCCCCTTCGACCACACCCTGCGTGGAGCGCTCCATGGCGCCCACCGCGTCCTGCGTGTCAGTCTGAATCGCCTTCACCAGCGCCGAGATCTGGCGCGTGGCGTCGGCCGAACGTTCGGCCAGTCGCTGCACTTCTTCGGCCACCACCGAGAAGCCGCGGCCGGCTTCACCGGCGGATGCGGCCTGAATGGCGGCGTTCAGCGCGAGCACGTTGGTCTGCTCGGTAATGTCGGAAATCAGCTCGGTGATTTCGCCGATCTCCTGCGACGACTCGCCCAGGCGCTTGATGCGCTTGGAGGTTTCCTGGATCTGGTCGCGGATCGAGTTCATGCCGCCGATGGCGTTCTGCACGGCCTGCAAGCCCGACGATGCGGCCTGCAGCGACTGGCGCGCCACCGTGGCCGATTCTTGCGCCTGCGAGGACACGCCGTTGATTCGCTCGGCCATGGTCAGCACCGACTGGCCGGTTTCGCGGATCTCGCGCAGCTGTTCGGTCGAGGCGGCCAGCAGTTCCGTCGAGGTGTTTTCCACCTGCGAGGTGGTGTGCGCCACCCGGGTCGCCGTGTTCTGCACGTTGCCCACCAGCAGGCGGAGTTCTTCCACCGTGTAGTTCACCGAGTCGGCGATGGCGCCGGTGATGTCCTCGGTCACGGTGGCTTCCTGCGTCAGGTCGCCTTCGGCCACCGTCTGCAGTTCGTTCATCAGGCGAAGAATGGCGGCCTGGTTGGCGCTGTTCACGCGGCCGGCTTCTTCGCTCAGGCGCTCGGCCTCGATCCGCTCGCGCTCGGCCGCCAGGGCGCGCTCGCGGCCCTCACGCACCTGCACGAAACCGATGCCACCGGCCAGGGCCAGTGCGGCCAGCGACAGCAGGAACAGGGTGGCGATGGTGCCGATGCCCAGGCCCGTGCGCTCCGACAGCTTGACCTGCAGTTCGCCCAGCGCCAGGCGCAGCGGCTCGCTGTCGGCCAGGATGGTGGCCTGGCCTTCGCGGGCGGTCACCAGTCCCTGCAGGTTGCCCAGGATGGCGCCGGCCTGCGTGCGGGTCTGTTCGTAGGTCTTGAGGATGGCTTCGAGCTGCTGGCGGGCCTGCGCGTCGCGTGTGCCCGGCAGGCGCTGCTGCGGGTTGCCGTCGAGCAGGCCGCGGGCCACCTCCTGGAAGGTGTTCAGGTCCTTGCCCAGCAGGAACACGGCGTCGGGGCTCACGCCTTCGACCGTCAGGAATTCGTTGGCCGACTTGCCGATGCGCTGTGTCAGCATCACGAGCTGGCCGGCGGCGGCGATCTCGGGAATGGTGGCGTTCTGCTGCATCTTGATCGAGGCCACGGTCTCGGCCATCTCGAGCAGGTCGGACGACTGGCGGTTGATGTCGCGCAGCGCGGCACCCACCTGCGTCAGGATCTGCTGCTGTGCCAGCACGGCCTTGGCGCTCTTGTCGGCACGCTCGACCAGCGGCGTGATCTTGGCGAGGTCGGCGTCGTACTGGCCGCCCACCCGTTCCAGGTTGAGCGCGTCGTCGCCGTTGGCGAGCCCCTGCACCCGGCGGGCCAGGTCGTCCGAGCTGTCGCGCACTTCGGCGAAGGCGGCGGCGTTGCCCACGAGGGCCTGCGACACCGACTTGGCCAGACGCTGCGACTGCATCAGCGACTGACCGGTCGATGCCACCTGTTGCGCCAGCCGGTCGGCGCGCAGGATGGCGGAGCCGGCCACCAGCAACAGCAGCAACACGACCACGGCCAGGGCGATGGCGAAGATGCGCTGCTGCTTGGCGGGGCTGAACTTCCCCGGGGGCGCGCCCGCGGCGGCATCGCCACCGGTGGCGGACGGCGGCTCGATCGGCAGCATGGCCGTGGGCGCCATCGGCTCGTTCATGGCCGGCGCATCGAGCGTGACACCGGTCGGGAAGGGTTCGTTTTCCGTGCGTGGGAAGTGCACCGTTCGCTCCTCGGGTGGCTGCATGGTTTCGACGTTGTCCAGCGACATCGTGGAATCGCCATGGACACGCATGTTCGGGTGGCCGTCGTTGGCGGGCAGGTACTTCTTCAACTTGTCGGCGATCGAACTCACGGTCGGTCCTTCACGTAGATGTCAACGCCCGGCAAGCCCTCAGGCGCCGATGCTCAGAAAACGGGATTGCTGCGAAAGGTGCTGCAGGTTGACTTCCTGCCACTGCTCCCCCGCCGCGTCGATGTAGGCATGCCCGAGCCAGGCCGGGGCACCGGCCTCGGGTGCGCGGGAATCGGTGAAGGCCTCCACGCCGCGCAGGCCGACCAGGCGGTCGATCAGCAGCGCGCAGTTCACCTCGAGAAGGTCGTTGAGGGCCACCAGGCGCGCCTGGGCACGCACGCCTTCGACGGCCGGGGCGGCGGCCGGCGCTGGCGCCTGGCCGGTGGCGAAGGTCGACAGCTGCACCACGCCGTACAGGCCGCCGCGCAGGTTGGCCACGCCCAGGAACCACGGGTGGGTGTACGGCACGTGCTGCGCGCTGACGAAGGGAAAGATCTCGCCGGACTGGGCCAGCGGGAACA
>CALRYR010000238.1:0-6599 GCA_943372425.1 Variovorax sp. YR752
GCTGATGAGCTGGCGCGGCCTCGACGGCATGATGCGCGCCCAGAGCGTCACGCAGGCGCGCGGCGATGCGGTGCTCACGCTGCAGACGACGCTGTCGCAATGGGGCACCGACCTGGACGCGGCCATCGTGCTCACGCAGCTGGAGCCGATCGACTGGAACGGCAGCGTGCTGCGCATCACCCGCCGCAGCGGCGACCCCACCCGGCCTGCGGTGGTCGTGGTGGCATGGACGCTGCGCACCGACGCGGCGACCGGCACGCAATGGCGGCGCTGGCAGTCGCCCGAGGTCACGACGCGCGCCGAATGGCAGCAGGCGTGGGAGCGCGCCGCCACGTGGGCACAGGACGGCGGCAGCAGCGCGGGCGGCGCAGAACTGACGTTGATGCCGCTGGAGAGCTGGCAGCTCCTGTATTTCCGCAATGGTGTCTGGACGGCCGCGGTCACCGCCGAAGGCATGGCAAACGCCATTCCCGACGGCATCCGCCTGGTGCTGAACCTGCCACCGGGCAACGGCCTTACGGGCGTGCTGACACGCGACTGGGTCCGGCCAACTGCCGCGGTGCGCAAGACATGACGACGCGCCCGTACCGCACGCACCGCCCGCAGCCTGCCCGTCAGGCCGGCGCCGCCCTGCTGGCCGCCATGCTCACGGTCACCCTGGTCGCCACCTTCGCGGCCGGCGCGCTGTGGCAGCAATGGCGCGCGACCGAGATCGAGGCCGCCGAACGCGCCCGTGTGCAGGCCGCCTGGGTGCTGATCGGCGCGCTCGACTGGTCACGGCTCATCCTGATGGAAGACGGGCGCTCCGGTAGCGCGACCAGCGGCACCGACAACCTGAGCGAGCCATGGGCTGTTCCGCTCGAAGAGGCCCGCCTGACGAGCTTCCTGGCGGGCGACAAGAACGTCTCGGCTGACGAGCTCGACGGCCTGCCGGACGCCTTCCTGTCGGGCCGCATCGTCGATGCGCAGTCCAAGCTCAACGTGATGAATCTGGTGCAGGGCGGCAAGCCGGTGGCAGCGGCAGTGGCGTCGTTCACCAAGCTGTTCGAGCTGCTGGGGCTGCCGACCCAGGAGGTCACGGCCATGAGCAATGCACTTCAGCGCGCCAACCCGCCGCCAGTCGACCCGTCGACCATCGGCGGCGTGTCGGCCACCACCCCGACCGACAACAGTACGGCGCCGCTGATTCCGCAGCAGCTCTCGCAGATCGTCTGGCTGGGGGTCTCGCCGAGCACGGCCGCCGCGCTGGAGCCCTACGCCACTGTGCTCCCGGTGTCGACCAAGCTCAACGTCAACACCGCCAGCGCGGAAGCCCTGTTCGCGGCCGTGCCCGAACTCGACCTGGCCGGCGCACGGCGTCTGGTGCTGCAACGTGCCAGCGGCTATTTCAAGTCGACCGCCGACGCGTTCCCGTCGAGCGGCACCAAGCCCTTCACCACCACGGCGCTCGATGTGTCGACCTCGTACTTCGAAGTCCACGGCCGCCTCCGACTGGAGAACCGCTGGGTCGACGAGCATTCGCTGGTGCGGCGCAATGGCACCGACATGACCATCCTCTGGCGCGAACGTGGTGCCGGCGCCACGGTGATGCCCGGCAAACCGTGAAGCCGGATGCGCTGACACAGTTTTCAGTTAAAAAACCTTGCCGAGGTGCGTCCGGGTTACGTGGATCGCTATCAAGTCCATAGCGACTTCAGACCACGGCTTCTACAATGGCGACCCCTTTCTTCCTACCGACCCCATGCCGCTCCTGATCGTCACCCTTCCGCCCCCTCCGGTCCCGGCCGGCGGCGAGTTCGGCTGGGTGATGTGGTCCAGCGACGGGCGCAAGTACCGGTCGCGCGGCAGTTCCCTGCCGTCACTGTTGCCAACCAGCGACGACGTGATGCTGGCACTGCCCGCCGCGGCGCTGTCCTGGCACCAGGTCACGCTGCCGCAGGGCAGCCTGAGCGGCGCGACGCGGCTGCGGGCGGTGCTCAACGGCCTGCTCGAAGACCGTCTGCTCGACGAGCCAGACAGCCTGCATTTCGCGCTCGAGCCCGGTGCGGCCGTCGGCAAGCCGGTGTGGGTGGCCGCATGCAATCGCGCCTGGGTGCGCGGCGCGGTGCAGTCGCTCGAAGCAGCCGGCCGCCGCGTCACGCGCATCGTCCCCGAGTTCGCCCCGCAGCCACCCAACGCGCCGCCGATGGTGTTCGCGACAGGCGATGCCGACGAGGCTTTCATCACCGTCTGCGATGCGCAGGGCGTGCTCACGCTGCCGCTCGACAGCGCCGGCCTGACGGCGATGGGCGCCCTCCCCGACGGCGCGAACGTGCTGGCCGAACCGGCCGTGGCCGAACTGGCCGAGAGGCTGCTGGGACGACCGGTGCCGATCGTGAAACCCGCCGTGCGCTGGCTCGAGACCACGCGCACCGGCTGGGACCTGGCCCAGTTCGACCTCGCGTCCACCGGCCGCGCCCGTGCCAGCAAGAAGCTCGGCGCGATCGTGCAGACCCTGTGGCGCGCGCCGCAATGGCGCGCCGCGCGCTGGGGCGCGCTGGCGCTGGTGCTGGCACAGCTGGTCGGCGTGAACGCGTGGGCCTGGAAGGAGCGCAACGCGCTCGAGGCCAAGCGCGGCAGCATCCGCAACATCCTCGCGCAGACCTTTCCGTCGGTGCAGATCTACGAACCACAGGTGCAGATGACACGCGAAGTCGCCACCCTCCAGCAGGCCACCGGCGGCATCTCGCCGGCCGACCTCGAGCCGATGCTCGCGGCCCTGGCCGCCAGCCTGCCGGCCGGCAAGCTGCCCACCGCCATCGACTACAGCGCCGGCCAGCTGCGGTTGCGCGGCCTGGGGCTCGGCATGGCCGACACCAACGCGCTGTCGACGACCCTCGCTTCGCGCGGCTACAACGCCCGCAGCGAAGGCGACCTGCTGCTGGTGCAGGCCGAGGCCGTCCGATGAACGCCTGGATCGAAGCCCTGCAAGCCCGCTGGCAGGCCTGGTGGCCCGAGCTCGCCCCGCGTGAGCAGCGCATGGTCATCGTCGCCGGCGCACTGGTGGCGCTGGCGCTGATCTGGTGGGTCGCGCTCGCGCCCGCGCTGCGCACGCTGGCGACCGCGCCGGCCGCCCATGCCGAACTCGACGCGCAGCTCCAGCAGATGGCTGCGCTGCAGATCCAGGCCAAGGCACTGCAGTCGCAGCCGCGCGCCAACCGCGAAGACGCGCTGCGCGCGCTCGAAACTTCGGTGCGCCAGGGTCTGGGGCCGAACGCGCAGATCCAGGTGGCCGGTGCGGGCGCCGGCGAGGGCGTGCTGGTCACGCTGCGGGCCACGCCGGCCGACGGCTTGGCCCAATGGCTGGCGCAGGCACGCGGCAACGCCCGCGCCGTACCGCGCGAGGTGCATCTGACGCGCACGCAAGGCAGCGCGCCGGTGCCGGGCCGCTCGGCGGGCGCCTTCCCGAGCGGGCCGGGCGCCGCCAACGCAGCGGCTGCCGCAGCCGCAGCCGCCGACACCCGGGTGCGCTGGGACGGCACGCTGGTCATGAACCTGCCGGCGCGCTGAGCATCCGATGGCGACCCCCTCCGCCCCGCAATCTCCCGGCTCGCACGGCTGGCGCTGGGCGCTGCTCGGCCTGGCGCTCGGCAGCGTCGTCGCACTGACCATCTACGCGCCGGCACGCTGGCTGGCCGCAGCGCTGGCCAGCGCAACGGCGGATCGGCTGCAACTCGTCAACGCACGCGGCACCGTCTGGAACGGCACGGCCGGCGTGGTGTTCTCCAGCGGCGCGAGCGGTGCGGAAGCGATCTCGCTGCCCGGCACGCTCGACTGGACCCTGCGCCCGCGCTGGGGTGCGCTTGACGCGACGCTGCGCCTGCCCTGCTGCGCACCGCAACCGCTTCGCCTGCTGGCGCGTCCCGGCGTCGGCGGCGCCCAGCTCGACTGGCGCGACGGCACGTCCCGCTGGCCGGCCGCGCTGCTCAGCGGATTCGGCGCACCGTGGAACACGCTCAAGCCGGAAGGCACGCTCGACCTGGCCACGCAGGGCCTCGTCATGGAATTCAAGGGCGACCAGCTCGGTATCGCCGGCCGCGCCACGCTGGACGCGACCGACATCTCGTCGAGCCTCTCCACGCTGCGGCCGATGGGCAGCTACCGCATCACGGTGGACGGCGGCCCGACGCCGACGCTGCTGCTCACGACACGCGAGGGCGCGCTGCAGCTCAACGGCAGCGGCCGCTGGAACGGCCGCACCATGCGCTTCGACGGCGAGGCCAGTGCGGCCCCGGGCCGCGAAGACGCGCTCTCGAACTTGTTGAACATCATCGGGCGGCGCCAGGGTGCGCGCTCGCTCATCACACTGGGTTGACCATGAAGCCATTCCCCTCATTCGGCACGCGCTTAGGCCTCGTCGCTCTGGCGGCGCAGCTGCTGCTGACGACCGGCATCCCGCCGGCCTTCGCGCAGGACGGCGCACCGCGCCGCGGCGAGCCGATCACGCTGAACTTCAGCAATGCCGAGATCGAATCGGTCGCGCGCACGATGGCGGTGATCACCGGCCGCGACGTGGTGGTCGACCCGCGCGTCAAGGGCACGATCAACCTGCAGACCGACCGTGCCATCGCGCCGGCCGCGGCCTTCAACCAGTTCGCCGCCGCGCTGCGCCTGCAGGGCTTCGCGGTGGTGCAGGCCGACGGCCTCTACAAGGTGGTGCCCGAAGCCGACGCCAAGCTGCAGAGCAGCGCCGTGACCACCTCGATCGGCGGCGCCGCCAACCTGAGCGGCAACCAGATCGTGACGCAGGTCTTCAAGCTCAACTACGAAGCCGCCAACAACCTGCTGCCGGTGCTGCGCCCGCTGATCGCGCCGAACAACACCATCAACGTGAACCCCGGCAACAACTCGCTGGTGATCACCGACTACGCCGAGAACATGCGGCGCCTGGCGCGCATCATCGCGGCGCTCGACGTGCCCAACGCGTCGGACATCGAGGTCATTCCGCTGCGGTATTCGATCGCCACCGACATGGTGCCGCTCGTCACGCGCCTGATCGAAGGCGGCAGCGGTACCGGCCCGGCAGCCGCCGCACCCGGCGCGGTGGATGCCACCTTCCGCACGACGCTGCTGGCCGACCCGCGCAGCAATTCGCTCATCCTGCGCGCGGCCAATCCGGCGCGTGCGCAGCTGGTGCGCACGCTGGTCGCCAAGCTCGACCGCGCGCCGGAAGTCGGCAGCAACGGGGATGCCGGCAACATCTACGTGGTCTACCTGAAGAACGCCGATGCCGTGCGGCTGGCCGTGACGTTGCGCGCGGCCATGTCGACCGATGCGCGGGGCGGACAGGGCGGTGGCGCGAGCACCGTCGCCAACACGGTGGCGCAGTCCGCCAACCAGAGCCAGCCGCAGTCACAGCAATCGTCGTTCAGCGGCGGCACCACGAGCAGCGCCGCCTCTGCGCCGTTGAACAACGCCAACCAGCCCTCCACGGGTGGCCAGATCCAGGCCGACCCGAGCACCAACTCGCTCATCATCACAGCGGCCGAGCCGCAGTACCGCCAGCTTCGTGCGGTGATCGACCGGCTCGACGGCCGGCGCGCACAGGTGATGGTCGAGAGCCTGATCATCGAGGTCAATGCCAACAAGGCGGCCGAGTTCGGCGTGCAGTGGCAGACCGCCATCGGTGCCACCGGCGCGGTCGGTAACAACTCCAGCCTGGCCGGCACCAACATCTTCAACCTGAGTTCGGGCACGTCGAGCACCGGCACGGCGCAACAGCCTTCGAGCGGCTTCAATATCGGGCTGGGCACCACGGTCGGTGGCGTCAGCGTGCTCGGCCTGGTGGCGCGGGCGTTGCAGAGCAATGGCGAGGGCAACGTGTTGTCGACGCCCAACCTGCTCACGCTGGACAACGAAGAAGCGAAGATCATCATCGGCCAGAACGTGCCCTTCGTCACCGGCCAGTACGCCAGCACGAACGGCAACAGCTCGACCGTCAACCCGTTTACCACCGTCGAACGCAAGGACGTGGGCCTGACGCTGCGCGTGAAGCCGCAGATCAACGAGAACGGCACGATCAAGATGCAGATCTTCCAGGAGGTCTCGAGCGTGGACGCCGCCACGCGCACCGACGCCAACGGCCCGACCACCAACAAGCGCAGCATCGAGTCGAACGTGCTGGTGGAGAACGGCAGCATCGTGATGCTCGGCGGCCTGTTGCAGGACGACTATTCGGGCGGCACCGAGAAAGTGCCCTTGCTCGGCGACATCCCGGTTCTCGGCAATCTCTTCAAGAGCGAGATCCGCAGCCGCAAGAAGACGAACCTGATGGTCTTCCTGCGGCCCGTGGTGATGCGCGATGCCCAAAGCGCCAGTGCTTTCGCGCTCGATCGCTACGACGCGATCCGCACCATGCAGCAGACCTTGCAGCCCGAGAACAACGTGGTCATGCGGGGCGTGCCCGATTCGGCCGTCGTGCCGCCCTTGCCGCTCGTCACCGACGACGGCGGCGACCGCCGCATCGAAGGCACGCGGCTGATCCCGCCGCCCCTGGCGCCGGCCAGCTCGCAACTCGGCAGCAGCCCGCTCCGGGGCACCCTGCCGCCCACGGCCGACCC
>CALRYR010000239.1:0-6583 GCA_943372425.1 Variovorax sp. YR752
AGCCGCACCCCGATTCGCGAGGCGATGAAGTTGCTTACACGCGAGGGCTATCTCGAAGAGCTTCCCTCGCGCGGTTATGCGGTGCCGCGGAGATCTCTCGACGACCTGCGAGAGTTTTTCGAGTTGCGCGAAGTGCTGGAGGCCAGCGCCACGCGTTACGCGGCGCTGCGTGCGACGACTTCGGAGCTCGCAGAGCTGGAGCGGCTCTGTTCTCGCTATGAGCGAGAGAAGGACCCTGCGAAATGGCTGCAGTTGGGTCACGACTTCCACGGCGTGTTGATCCTTGCGGCGCGCAACACCCGCCTGAAGACGATGCTCGACTCGCTCAACGCGCAGATCGTGATCTCACGGCGCACTGTGGCGCAGGCCGATCCGGTGCGTCGGCAGGCGGCGGTGCGCGACCACCGCGCGATTTTGGAGGCGGTGAAAGCACGAGATGACATGCGCGCGCAGGCGCTCGCCGCGGAGCACGTCCGGCGGTCCTACGAGACCACGCTGCGGGCCTACGCACCAGGCGCTTTTGCCAACCAGAAGGCGGCCTGAGCCGTCCGATCCGCGGCAAGGACTGCGAAGCCTTGCCATCCACGCGACCGCCGGAAAGGCGGCGAGAGACATATGCAGGAGACAAACATGAAGCGAAATCTTTTCGCCTGGGCCGCCGCATTGGCGCTTTGCACCGTGGCCCAGGCCGATGACTACCCCAGCAAGCCGATCAAGGTGATCGTGCCTTACCCGGGCGGCCAGGCCTCGGACACCATCACACGCCTCGTCGGTGAGCGACTTGGCAAGGCGCTTGGTCAGCCGGTCGTCGTCGACAACCGACCTGGCGCGGGTGGCAACATCGGTACAGATATCGGAGCGAAGTCACCGCCCGACGGCTACACGCTCACGGTCGCGACTGCAGCACTCCCGATCAGCAAGCATGTCTATCGCAAACTGCCCTTCGATCCGGCCAAGGACTTCGTGCCGATCACGCTGATGACCATCACACCGCTGGTTCTGGTGACGCGGACCAATCTCGGCGTGAGGGATGTGCCCGGCCTGGTGGCACTCGCCAAGAAGGAGCCGGGCAAGGTCACTTTCGCGTCGTCGGGGCCCGGAACCTCGCATCAGCTCTCCGGGGAACTCTTCAAGTCGCTCGCTGGCGTAGACATGCTGCACGTGCCCTACAAGGGCAGCCCGCCTGCTCACGTCGATCTGATGGGGGGCTCGGTTGACATCATGTTCGACAACATCGTGCCCGTGGCGCCTCATGTGAAGAACGGCAAGCTGCAGGCTTTGGCCGTCACCACAAAGACGCGTGCGGCCGCACTGCCCGATGTGCCGACCCTGGCCGAAGTCGGCTATCCCAACTTCGAGGCCACCGCATGGTTTGGCTTGCTGGCGCCAGCCGGAACACCATCGCCGATCGTCGATCGGCTCAACAAGGAACTCGTGGCCATTCTGAAGTCGCCGGACATCAAGGAGCGCTTGGCAGGTATGGGCGCCACCGCGGTGGGTGACAAACCCGAGGAGTTCGGCCGGTTCATGGCCGAGGAGATCAACAAATGGGGCCCCGTCGTCAAGCGGGCCAACATCGAACTGGAATGAAAAAATGACCGACAACGCAAGCTTTATCACCGAGCCCGCTCGCCAAACGCCTTTGCTGATGGAAACCGATGTGATCGTCGTTGGAGGTGGCACGACCGGACCCTTCGCTGCCATCTCGGCGGCGCGCCAGGGGAAACGCGTGGTCATGATCGAGCGCTTCGGCTCGCTCGGCGGCAACCTGACGCTGGGACTCAACACCAAGCCGTCCGGTGCGCTGGTGGGCGGACTGCCGCTGGAGATATGGAACCTCGCGCGTGCCGCCGGCGGCGCGGGCGATGACTACATGGCGGTGGTCAAGACCGGCGGTGTCAAGATCGCATCCCCCTGTGACCCGGAGATGATGAAGATGCTGCTCACCCGCCTGTGTGCAGAGGCGGGTGTGCAGATCCTGTTCGAGACGGTTGTCTCCAATCCGGTGATGGAGGGCGACACCGTCAAGGGCGTGATTGTCGAGGGCAAGACCGGCCGGCAGTTCATCGCCGGCAAGGTGGTGATCGATTGCTCTGCCGATGCCGACATCGCAGTGCGCGCGGGCGCACCGTTCACCATGGGCGCGGGCGGTGAAGCCGAGACGATGCAGCCAGTATCAATGTACTTCACGATGGACCGTGTCGACCTGCCTCGTCTGGCCGACTGGGCGGCCACCACCGACGACGTCCCCGCACGCGCCATACCCGCGACGGTCCAGGGGCTCGATTACGGACTTTGGCTGACCGGCTTCAACAAGTCCCTGCGCCAATGGCAGGAGAAGACCGGCATTCAGCTGCAGCGTGACAACATCACGCTCAAGACCGCGGACGGGCGCATGTACGTCAATGGCACCCGCGTGACCGGGGTGAACGTGTTTGATCCTGTGCAATTCACCAACGCTGTGCTTGAGTGCTATCGTCAGATCGAGGGCGTGGCCCGCTATCTGCGCGAGACGATTCCCGGTTTTGAAGACGCACGCATCGAGGCGATCGCACCGGTCCTTGGTGTCCGTGAGACGCGCCACATCATTGGCGAGTACACGCTCAGCGGCAGGGATTCGACCGAGGGCACGCACTTCGACGACAGCATTGCCGCGGATGCGTCCGCGCTCGACATCCACGATCCGAAGGGTGCCGACGTTGACTTCCAGGGGCTGCGCCCCTATGAGATCCCTTACCGCACGCTGCTTCCCAACAGTGTTGAGCAGCTGCTTGTCGCAGGTCGCTGTATCTCGGCGGACCATGCGGCCCATGCGCGCTCACGAAACATGCCGGCCTGCATGGCAACCGGCCAGGCGGCAGGCGTGGCTGCTGCGGTGTCGATTGACCAGGGTGTGAACGTGCGCCGCGTGGACGTTGCGACGGTACAGCAGAAGTTGCGCGCGCTCGGCATGCCGCTGCATGGTGAGGAGGTCACGGGCACCATCTAGAGCAATCAACGGTCTTGCGGCATGCCGGAGCGCGGTTCGTGACGGCGGGGACGGCCGCCGTTGCGCCATGGAGGTTTATCCCATCGACACTGTGCTGCGTGAAGTGCCGGGGTTGCTGACGTCCGCGGCGCGGCGACGGAGCAGATCGGATTCACGGCCGGCCATGCCGCCATCGCAACACCGCTGACGCAGGAGGAGGTCATGGCGATCGCGGTGCGTGAGGGTTTGGCCGGCCGAGTACCGCAAGCACGGCGGTATGTTCGGCGTGGCGGGGCTGTAGATCGAAGGCCGCCAAATGACGGAGTTTGCTGACCTTGGGAATGCAGGCCGAGTACATGGCATGCTGTCGAGCGCGAACTGGCAGGCCATGCTCGACTCGTTCGGCGATGCCCCTGCTGTCTCCTGACATTCCTGGTCAGAGGATCCGTTGAGCGGCCTCACACGTCCATCGGCTCTTCGGCGACCGCTCAGAGATCCAAACGCCTCAGCGGACGACCGCAGGAATCGTCACTCGAGCGGCCGCGCAGCGCCTCGGCCAGCCCGCTCAATTGCGCTGATTCAAACTGCTGAAGCCTGTCCGGCGCGCAGCATCCCGCCGAGCACCCGGTGCTTGGACTGTTCGATGTGCGCCATCATCTGCGCCAGTGCGCCGTCGCCATCACCCTCGGCCAGTGCTCGAAGGAATTCCAGGTGCTCGCGCATGGCTGGCACCACCTGAACCGGCCGCATGGAGTCCGCGTCATACCGGATCAGGCGGACGTGCAAGCTGTTGACGCGATAGATCTCGGTCAGGATTTCGTTGCCGATGGCGTCCACCATCAGGTCGTGCAGACCCCAATCCACGGCCTGAGCATCGCGCTCGAGCTCGTTGTCCGGATGGGTCTTCATCGCGCGCGCCAGGATTGCCTCGTGCTGCGCGATCAGCCGCTCGATGGTGTCCCTGCTGGCCACTCTCGCAAAATTGACCACGGCTTCCCGTTCGACCATCGCCCGTACCTGCCAAGCGTTGCGGATCAGCTTCATGTCCACCGAGGCAATCTGGAGGCCACGCTGCGGCACCGTTTTGATCAGCCCAGCGGCTTCCAGTCGTGGAATCAATTCGCGCACCGCGCCCAGCGGCATCTGCAGCAACTCCACGAGTTCGCGTTGAGAGACGAACTGTCCGGGGCGGATTCGCGCGTCGATGATTTGCTGCCGAAAACCTTGATACGCACGGCTTCGCTGGCTGACGTGTTCGCCGTCGGTGCTGGCTGACGCGGTCGCTTTTCGGCGCTCCGCGGGTGCAGTGGCAGGGTGGTTCATGACACGGATGGTAAGGGCGGAACAGCGGTGGCCCCGTGGTTGGTGCACGACTAGGGTTAGTCCTGACATTCAACTGACATGTCAGTGAGTTTATAGTGTTGCCAGCTGCGACGCTTGTCGTATTTGCCCACCGTCACTGGAGAACATTCATGGGTCTAGATCTCACCGGCGTCATTCCGCCGCTCGTCACACCATTCACCGCGGACGGCAGCATCGACGAAACAGCTTTGCGCAAGGTGATCCGATTCAACCTGGACAAGAAAGTCCACGGTGTGTGCCCCGGCGGCAGCACGGGCGAGGGTCACACCCTCACGGTTGACGAGTTCAAGCGAATCATGGAAATCACCGCGGCCGAAGTTGCCGGCGAAGTCCCGATCGTCGCCGGCATCATCTCGAACAGCACGCGCGATGCCATTCATCGCGCCACAGCCATTTCGCATCTGTCGATCGCCGCCCTCCAAGTGACGCCGGTCCACTACCTGTTCAAACCAGACGAGGAGGCGACCCACAACCACTTTAAGGCGCTCACCGAGGCGGTCGACGTCCCCGTCGTGATCTACAACGTGGTGCCCTGGAACTACCTGAACCCGGCGCAGATGATCCGCCTGATGAAGGATTTGCCAGGTGTTCAGGGCATCAAGCAGAGCCAGGGCGACCTCAAGCTCATGGCCGATCTTCTGCTCGGCGTTCCCGAGGGCTGCAAGGTCTTCTCGGCGGTCGACGCGTTGCTGTACTCGTCGTTTGCGCTAGGTGCCCACGGCACGATCGCTGCGACCCCGGCCGCACTTCCCGGTGTGTGCGTCACCTTGTGGGACGCCGTGCAAGCTGGCGACCACAAGAAGGGGCTCGAGATCCACACGGCGATGCTCACGTTCTGGAACGCGTTGGTGGGCGACAACCTGCCAGCCAACATCAAGACATCCATCACCTTGCAGGGCTGCCACGCAGGCCTGCCGCGTGCACCGATGCCAGCGACCAAGCCAGATCAGCTGGCGCGCATCAAGGCAACCATGGACAACGTGCTTCGCTTCGACAACTGAAGCGACAGCGCAAACAGGAGACAAAGAATGACGGTCCAACGCAGAGACATCCTTAAGTTCGGCGCGCTTGCCGCCGCGGGCAGCGCCCTGAGCGCTCCGGCCTGGGCACAGGCCTTTCCGAGCAAACCGGTGACGCTGGTCGTACCGTTCGCACCGGGCGGTAACACCGACATCGTGGCGCGAACCGTCGCCGTCGCGCTCGGCAAAGTCCTCGGTCAGTCGGTCGTCGTCGACAACAAGGCAGGGGCGGGTGGCTCGATCGGTGCATCGCAGGTGGCCCGCGCAGCGGCGGACGGCTACACGCTCCTGCTGTGCGGTGCCGGCGTGATCGTGACTGTTCCGGAGATGGTCAAGACGAGCTACAGCCGTACCAACTTTGCACCGCTCGGCCTGGTCAACAAGAGCTCGATGGTGCTGCTGTCGCGCAAGAACGAGACACGGTTCCGCAACTTCAAGGAACTCGCGGCGTACGCGCGCTCTGGCGAAGGGAAACTGACGGCCGCGCATTCGGGTCCGGGCACGCCGAACCACCTGGCGTTGCTGCAACTGGAAAGCTTGTTGAAGACGAAGTTCACCATCGTCAGCTACAAGGGTTCCGGCCCCGCGCTGGTCGACCTGATCGGTGGACAGATCGATGTGCATTTCGACCAGGTGCCGAGCGCGCTGCCGCATCTCAAGGGCGGAAATCTTCAGGCATTGGCAGTACTCGGCCCCACCCATGACCCGCTGCTGCCCGGCGTGCAGACCGTCGCGGAACTCGGCTTCGGCAACATCGACGGCACGACCTACGTCGGTGTGCTCGCGCCGAGCGGCCTCCCGAAAGACGTGCAGGACAAGCTCGTGTCGGCGTTGGCCCAGGCCGTCAAGGATCCGCAGACGGTCAACAGCGCCCGGGAATTGGGCAGCGTCGCACTGTCCAGTACGCCACAGGAGTTTGCACAGATCCTGGAAGCCGAATACACGCTGGCCGCCCAGGCCACGAAAGATGGTCGCCTGAAGGTCGACTGAAACCTCGATCCATGCGCCCATCCGGGAACCTCCGGCCGCCGCAATCGGCTGCCGGAAGCCGGCTGCGTCCACCTCCTCGCAAAAAGCTGCACTCCACGTGAAAAAGATCCTCAACGATCCGAACGTCTACGTCGACGAAATGCTCGACGGTCTTTGCCTCGCGCATCCCGAATTGCAACGCCGCGGCGACGGCGGCCGGGTCATCGTCCGCAGCCGCGGCGCGGTGTCCGGCAAGGTGGGTATC
>CALRYR010000240.1:0-6555 GCA_943372425.1 Variovorax sp. YR752
CGTGACGCCGGAACAGGCTTGCGCGCATCCCAACTGGGTGATGGGGCGAAAGATCTCTGTCGATTCGGCGACCATGATGAACAAGGCGCTCGAAGTGATCGAGGCGCGCCATCTCTTCGGCGTCACGCCCGAGCAGATCGAGGTGGTGATCCATCCGCAGAGCGTGGTGCACTCGATGGTGCAGTTCACCGATGCCTCGGTGATCGCGCAACTCGGCACCCCCGACATGCGCGTGCCGATCGCGGTGGGCCTGGCGTGGCCGCACCGCATCGAAAGCGGCGCTGCGCGGCTGGACTTCCGCACCATGGGGGCGCTGACCTTCGACACGCCCGACGACGCGCTCTTCCCCGGGTTGGCGCTGGCCTGGCACGCGCTGCGGGCGGCGGCGGGCACGACAGCGGTGCTGAATGCGGCCAACGAGGTCGCCGTCGAGGCGTTTCTCGACCGGCGGCTGCGTTTCGATCGCATTCATGCGGTCAACATGGAAACTTTGGAGGCGGTCGCCCCGTCCAAGCCGGCATCGCTGGCCGATCTGCTGGCGATCGACGCCATGGCGCGTTCCGCCGCCAACGCAGCGGCGATGCGCTTCGCGGCCTGACCGGGCATCCCGCCCGTCTTTCTACACGCTCACACCAGGGAGTCCTCGATGCTCACGGTTCTTGCCTTCATCGTCGCACTCGGCCTGTTGATCGCCGTGCACGAGTACGGCCACTACCGCGTCGCGGTGGCCTGCGGCGTCAAGGTGCTGCGCTTTTCGGTCGGCTTCGGCAAGACGCTCTACCGCTGGCAACCCAAGCGGCAGCATCCGGGTCAGAACACCGAATTCGTGATTGGTGCCTTCCCGCTGGGCGGCTACGTGAAGATGCTCGACGAGCGCGAGGGCCCGGTCCCGGCCGAGGAGCGGCATCGCGCTTTCAACACGCAGCCGTTGCGCGCGCGCGCCGCCATCGTGGCCGCCGGGCCGATCGCCAACCTGCTGCTCGCTGTGCTGCTCTACACGCTGGTCAATTGGATCGGCGTGCAGGAGCCGGCTGCGGTGCTGGGGCGTCCGGTGGCGGCGTCCCTGGCCGAACAGGCGGGGCTGCGAGGCGGTGAGCAGATCACCCGCGCCGGCTTCGGCGATGACCTTGCACCGGT
This sequence comes from Variovorax sp. YR752, assembly GCA_943372425.1. Classification (GTDB taxonomy): domain Bacteria; phylum Pseudomonadota; class Gammaproteobacteria; order Burkholderiales; family Burkholderiaceae_C; genus Variovorax. The sequence continues at coordinate 1,138 of CALRYR010000240.1, forward strand.
CGACTCCTTCGAGGACCTTCGCTGGCGCATGACCCGTGGTGCGCTCGACGGCCGCGACCTCACGATGGAGGTGGCGGGCGAGGGCGGCCAGCCGGCGCGCACCCTCGTGCTGCCGCTGAGCCGGCTCGAGGCGAAGGACGCCGACGCCCAGTTGTTCCGCAAGATCGGCGTGATCTCGCCGTTGACACGGCCTGAGTTGGGCGAGCTGGTCGCTGGCGGACCGGCGGAACGCGCCGGCCTGCGCCAGGGCGATCTGGTGCGCGCGGTGGGGCCGACTGCCGTGGTCGACGGTCAGCAGCTGCGCGAACTCATCCGTGCGTCGATCGACGGCGCGCAGCCGCGCACCCAGGCCTGGCAGATCGTTCGCGCGGGCCGCGAGATGACCATCGACGTGACGCCGGAGGTTCGCGAGGACAACGGCACGGCGGTCGGACGCATCGCGGCGTACGTCGGCGCGCCGCCGGCGATGCTGACGGTGCGTCAGGGCCCGGTCGAAGGCCTGTGGCGCGGCGTGGTGCGCACCTGGGAAGTCTCGGCACTTACGGTGCGCATGATGGGCAAGATGGTGATCGGCGAAGCCTCGCCCAAGAACCTCAGCGGCCCCCTCACGATTGCCGACTATGCCGGCAAGTCCGCCAGCCTCGGCTTCACGCAGTATCTGGTCTTTCTGGCGCTCATCAGCGTGAGCCTCGGCGTGCTGAACCTCATGCCGCTGCCGGTCCTCGATGGGGGGCACCTGATGTATTATCTTTGGGAAGGCCTGACCGGTAGAAGCGTGTCCGATGCGTGGATGGAACGGCTGCAGCGGGGAGGGGTGGCGTTGTTGCTTGTGATGATGTCCATCGCACTCTTCAACGACGTCAACCGGCTTTTCGGGCTCTTTGGTTAACTCTTGCCGGCCCTTCGTGCGCCGGAGCAACTCACTCATGAACACTTCAAACAGTCGCTTCCGTCTGCGCAGCGTGGCCGCGCTCATCGCCACCACGCTGGCTGCCACGGCGGCCTGGGCCATCGAACCCTTCACCGTTCGCGACATCCGGGTCGAAGGCCTGCAGCGCGTCGAACCGGGGACGATCTTCGCGTCGCTGCCGCTGCGCGTGGGCGACACCTACAACGACGAACGCGGCTCGGCGGCGATTCGCGCGTTGTTCGAACTGGGGCTGTTCAAGGACGTGCGCCTGGACGTCAACAACGGCGTGCTGGTGGTGATCGTGGAAGAACGGCCCACGGTGGCCGACGTCGACTTCGTCGGCACCAAGGAATTCGACAAGACGGCGCTCCAGAAGGCGCTGCGCGAAGTGGGCCTGGCCGACGGCCGCCCGTACGACAAGGCCCTGACCGACCGCGCCGAGCAGGAGCTCAAGCGCCAGTACGTGAGCCGCAGCCTTTACAACGCCGAGGTCGTGACCACGGTCACGCCGATCGAGCGCAACCGGGTGAACCTGACTTTTACGGTGACCGAAGGTGAGTCCGCGCGCATCCGCGAAGTCCGCGTGGTGGGCAACAAAGCGTTCAGCGAATCGACGCTGCTCGGTCTGTTCGACCAGGACAGCGGCGGCTGGATGAGCTGGTACACCAAGTCGAACCAGTACTCCCGTGCCAAGCTCAATGCCGACCTGGAAACGCTGCGCTCGTACTACCTGACGCGTGGCTACATGGAGTTCCGCATCGACTCCACCCAGGTCGCCATTTCGCCGGACCGCCAGGACTTGACGGTGACGGTCAACATCACCGAAGGCGAGAAGTTCGTGGTGTCGGGCGTCAAGCTGCAGGGCAACTACCTCGGCCGCGAAGAAGAGTTCAAGTCGCTGGTGACGATCAAGCCGGGCGAGCCCTACAACGGCGAACAGCTGACCGAAACCACCAAGGCCTTCACCGACTACTTCGGCACCTTCGGCTACGCGTTCGCGCGTGTCGAGTCGCAGCCCGACATCGACCGCGTGAACAATCGCGTGCAGCTCGTGCTGCAGGCCGAGCCAGCGCGCCGGGTCTACGTGCGGCGCGTCAGCGTCGGCGGCAACAACAAGACGCGCGACGAAGTCATCCGCCGCGAATTTCGCCAGTACGAAGCCTCCTGGTACGACGGCGACAAGATCAAGCTGTCGCGCGACCGTGTCGACCGCCTGGGCTTCTTCACGGATGTGAACGTCGAAACGCAGGAAGTGGCGGGCTCGCCCGACCAGGTCGACCTGACCGTCACCGTGGCCGAAAAGCCCACGGGCTCACTGCAACTGGGGGCTGGCTTCTCCAGCTCGGAGAAGGTCTCGCTGACCTTCGGCATCTCGCAGGAGAACGTGTTCGGCTCCGGCAACTTCCTGGGCGTGCAGGTCAACACCAGCAAGTACTACCGCACCATCTCGCTGACAGCGACCGACCCGTACTTCACGTCCGACGGCATCTCCCGAACCTTCAGCCTGTTCCACCAGACTTCCCGTCCGTATTACACGGTCGACGGCGACTACAAGCTGGTGAGCGAAGGCGGAAGCGTCAAGTTCGGTGTGCCGTTCAGCGAGGTCGACACCGTGTTCTTCGGCGCCGGGCTCGAGCGCTTCACCTTCCAGCCAGGCTCGAACGCGGCGAGCGCCACGCCGCAGGCCTACCGCGACTACTTCAGCTGCCAGTACGACGCCACCAGCCAGACCATCACCGGCTGTGCCGACGACAGCAAGTGGGGCATTCCGCTCACCATCGGCTGGGCGCGGGACGATCGCGACAGCGCACTCGTGCCCACCAAGGGCCGCCTGCAGCGCGCCAATGTCGAATGGGGCGTGGGCGGTGACCTGAAGTACCTGAAGAGCAGCTACCAATATCAGCAGTACTTCCCGCTCAGCAAGCAGTACACGCTGGCCATCAACGGCGAACTCGGCTACGGCAAGGCGCTTAACGGCACCACGTACCCGATCTTCAAGAACTTCTACGCGGGTGGCCTGGGATCGATTCGCGGCTTCGAGCAGAACTCGCTCGGTCCGCGCGACACGGTGACCGAAGCCGCACTCGGCGGCACCAAGAAGGCCATCTTCAATGCCGAATTGAGCACGCCGTTCCCCGGCGCGGGCAACGACCGCACGCTGCGCCTCTACGGCTTCTTCGACGCGGGTAACGTTTTCACCGACCGCACCACGCAGACCGACGCGCAGTGGGCGGCGCAGAAGAAGATCCGCGCCTCCGTCGGCGTCGGCATCAGCTGGATTTCGCCGCTTGGACCGCTGCGCGTGGCCTATGCGAAACCGGTGCGCTCCCAGAAGGAAGAGGTCAATACCGGCGACCCTGCCACCACGATCTACAAGGATAGAATGCAGAGCTTCCAATTCCAGATCGGCACCTCTTTCTGATGACCCATTCGTACCGCGTTGCCGGCGCATTGCTGCTCTCCCTGGCCGGCGCGTTTGCTGCAAACGTGCATGCCCAGGAGACCTTCCGCATCGGTTTCGTCAACCCCGATCGCGTGCTGCGCGAAGCGCAGCCTGCCAAGGCGGCGCAAGCGAAGCTGGAAGCGGAATTCCTCAAGCGCGAGCGTGACCTGACCGCACAGGGCGAAGCGCTCAAGGCGGCGTCCGAGAAGTTCGAACGCGAAGCGCCGACGCTGCCTGAGACCCAGCGCACCCAGCGCCAACGTGCGCTGGTCGACCAGGACCGCGAATTCCAGCGCAAGCGTCGCGAATTCCAGGAAGACCTCAACGCGCGCAAGAACGAAGAGCTGCAGCAGGTCTACGACCGTGCCAACCGCGTGGTCAAGCAGGTTGCTGAAGCTGAGAAGTACGACGCCATCCTGCAGGAAGCGATCTACATCAATCCGAAGCACGACATCACCGAGAAGGTGATCAAGGCGCTGAACGCTTCTTCCGCCTCCGCGCCTGCTGCAGCCAACGGCGGCAAGTAGCCGCACCCGCGTGGCCCTGCGGCTCGGAGCCATCGTCGATGCCCTGGGGGGCGAACTCACGGGCGACCGCGAGATCTCCATCGAACGGCTGGCGTCATTGCAGACCGCCACCGGAGACGCGCTCAGTTTTTTGAGCCATCCGAAGTACCGCAAGGAGCTGACTGCGTCCGGTGCGGCCTGCGTGATCGTGTCGCCCGCCATGCGCGAGCTTGCCGCCTCACGTGGTGCGTTCATCGTCGCAACCGACCCCTACCTGTATTTCGCGCGTCTCACGCAGCTTTGGAAGAAGGCGCATGCGCGGCCGGAACCCGTGCGGGTGCACCCGAGCGCCGTGATCCATCCCGAGGCGACAGTCCACCCGACCGCCGCCATCGGCGCGCTGTGTGTCATCGAGCGCGGCGCCCGCATCGGTGCCGACACCGTGCTGAAGTCGCGCGTGACCGTCGGCGAGGACTGCCACATCGGCGCGCGCTGTCTTGTGCATCCGGGCGTGGTGATCGGCGCCGACGGCTTCGGGCTGGCGCCGCACGAAGGCGCATGGGTCAAGATCGAGCAACTCGGCGCGGTGCGCATCGGCGACGACGTCGAGATCGGCGCCAACACCTGCATTGACCGAGGTGCGCTGGAAGACACGGTCATCGAGGACGGCGTGAAGCTCGACAACCTGATCCAGATCGGTCACAACGTGCGCATCGGTAAGCACACGGCGATGGCCGGCTGCGTCGGTGTGGCCGGAAGCGCCGTGATCGGCGCGCACTGCACGGTCGGTGGTGGGGCGATCGTGTTGGGCCACCTCACTATGGCCGATGGCGTACACATCTCTGCGGCCACAGTGGTGACGCGTTCGATCCTCAAGCCCGGCCAGTACACGGGTGTGTTTCCCATCGACGACAATGCCGCCTGGGAAAAAAATGCTGCCACGCTGAAGCAACTGCACGGTCTGCGCGATCGGCTCAAGGCGCTGGAAAAAAAAGACGACGCAGGATAGAAAAATTATGACGACGACGCTCGATATCCACCAGATTCTCAAACTGCTCCCGCACCGCTACCCCTTTCTCCTGGTGGACCGCGTGCTCGACATGGAGAAGGGCAAGCGCATCACGGCGCTGAAGAACGTGACGATGAACGAGCCCTTCTTCAACGGCCACTTTCCGCACCGTCCGGTGATGCCGGGCGTGCTGATGCTCGAAGCCATGGCTCAGGCGGCGGCGCTGCTGTCCTTCAAATCGCTCGACATCGTGCCCGATGACAACACGGTCTATTACTTCGCGGCCATCGACGGCGCGCGCTTCAAGCGCCCGGTCGAGCCCGGCGACCAGCTCACGCTGGAAGTCGAGATCGAACGCATGAAGGCCGGCATCTCGAAGTTCAAGGGCCGCGCAATGGTCGGCAGCGAACTCGCGTGCGAGGCGTCGCTCATGTGCGCGATGCGCCAGATCAGCTGAGGTGCCGCGCGGCATGACGCAGGTTCACGCGACGGCGATCGTCGATCCGAAGGCCGAGCTCGATGCATCCGTCGTGGTCGGTCCGTACGCGGT
>CALRYR010000241.1:0-6528 GCA_943372425.1 Variovorax sp. YR752
CGCTACACCGGCGTCAGCGCCGACGAGGCGCCGCTGCACCGGCTGGGCAGCGGTCAGTGGGAAAAAGCCAAACGCAAGGCCGCCGAACAGGTGCGCGACTCGGCCGCGGAACTGCTCAACATCTACGCCCGCCGCGCCGCACGCCAGGGCCACGCCTTCCGCTACTCGGCGGCTGACTACGAGGTGTTTGCCAACGACTTCGGCTTCGACGAGACGGCCGACCAGAAGGCCGCGATCCACGCCGTGATCCAGGACATGATCTCGCCGCAGCCGATGGACCGACTGGTGTGCGGTGACGTGGGCTTCGGCAAGACCGAGGTCGCACTGCGCGCCGCGTTCATCGCGATCACCGGTGGCAAGCAGGTCGCCTTCCTCGCGCCGACCACGCTGCTGGCCGAGCAGCACTACCAGACGCTGGTCGACCGCTTCAGCAAGTGGCCGGTGAGGGTCGCGGAGATGAGCCGCTTCCGTTCCACCAAGGAGATCACCGCCGCTGCCAAGGGCCTGGCCGACGGCAGCGTCGACATCGTGGTCGGCACGCACAAGCTGCTGTCGCCCTCGATCAACTTCAAGAACCTGGGCCTGCTGATCATCGACGAGGAGCATCGCTTCGGCGTGCGCCACAAGGAGGCGATGAAGGCCATCCGTGCCGAGGTCGACGTGCTCACGCTGACGGCCACGCCGATCCCGCGCACGCTGGGCATGGCGCTCGAAGGCCTGCGTGACCTGAGCGTGATCGCGACCGCGCCGCAGCGGCGCCTTGCGATCAAGACCTTCGTGCGCACCGAGGGCAACGGCGTGATCCGCGAGGCCGTGCTGCGCGAGCTCAAGCGCGGCGGGCAGGTGTACTTCCTGCACAACGAGGTCGAGACCATCGAGAACCGGCGGCAGAAGCTCGAAGAGATCCTGCCCGAGGCGCGCATCGCCGTGGCCCACGGCCAGATGCCCGAGCGCGAGCTGGAACGCGTGATGCGCGACTTCGTGGCGCAGCGCTACAACATCCTCTTGTGCTCGACCATCATCGAGACCGGCATCGACGTGCCGACCGCCAACACCATCGTGATGAGCCGCGCCGACAAGTTCGGCCTGGCGCAGCTGCACCAACTGCGCGGCCGCGTCGGGCGCTCGCACCACCAAGCCTATGCCTACCTCATGGTGCCGGACATCGAGGGCCTGACCAAGCAGGCGTCGCAGCGGCTCGACGCGATCCAGCAGATGGAGGAGCTGGGCTCGGGCTTCTACCTCGCGATGCACGACCTGGAAATCCGCGGCACCGGCGAAGTGCTGGGCGAGAACCAGAGCGGCAACATGATGGAGATCGGCTTTCAGCTCTACAACGAGATGCTGGGCGAGGCAGTGCGCTCCCTGAAGGCTGGCCACGAGCCCGACCTGCTCGCGCCGCTGTCGGTCACGACCGAGATCAACCTGCACGCCCCCGCCCTGCTGCCCGACGACTACTGCGGAGACGTGCACCTGCGCCTGTCGTTCTACAAGAAGCTCGCAACGGCCAAGACGCCGGACCAGATCGACACGCTGCTCGAGGAGATCGTCGACCGCTTCGGCAAGCTGCCGCCGCAGGCGCAGACGCTGATCGACACGCACCGCCTGCGCGTGCTGGCACGGCCTTATGGCGTGGTGAAGGTCGATGCAGCCCCGGGCGTGATCCACATCACCTTCAAGAAAGACCCGCCGGTCGACTCGATGGCGATCATCCACCTGATCCAGAAGAACAAGCACATCAAGCTGGCCGGCAACGAGAAGCTGCGCATCGAGCGTGAACTCAAGGAGCCGAAGGACCGCGCCCAGATGGTACGTGACGTGCTGCGCAGCCTCGGCCAACCCAAGACCCACCAGGAACCCGCTCCCGTATGAACTCTCTCGAATTCGCGCCCGGCCTCGTGGTGCAGCGCTTCACGCCGCCGCTTGCGCTCACCGATTTCAAGCTGATCGCCTTCGACATGGATTCGACGCTGATCAACATCGAATGCATCGACGAAATCGCCGATGCGGTCGGCAAGAAGGCCGAGGTCGCGGCCATCACCGAGGCCACGATGCGCGGTGAGATCAAGGATTTCAAGGAAAGCCTGCGCCGCCGCGTCGCGTTGCTCGAAGGTGTGCCGGTGACTGCGCTGCAGCAGGTGTACGACGAGCGGCTGCAGCTCAATCCGGGCGCGAGCGAACTGATCGCCGCATGCAAGGCGGCCGGCCTGAAGGTGCTGCTGGTGTCGGGCGGCTTCACCTTCTTCGCGAACCGTGTGAAGGAGCGGCTAGGCATCGACTTCGCGCGATCGAACCTGCTCGACGAGGCGGACGGGAAGCTCACCGGCCGCGTCGTGCAGCAGAGCTGGGGTGACATCTGCGACGGCGCCGAGAAGCGGCGCACGCTGCTGGAGGTAGCTTCGCTGCTGGGCGTGTCGCCGCAGGAATGCATCGCCGTGGGCGACGGCGCCAACGACCTGCCGATGATGGGCGAGGCAGGCCTGTCCGTGGCTTTCCACGCCAAGCCCAAGGTCCGCGAGCAGGCCATGGTGGCGATCAACGAAGGCGGGCTCGACCGCCTGCTCGAGCTGTTGCGATGACAGCCAAGACGAAACCGGTTTCTTCCTAAGGGAAAACGGCGCGCCCTGCACCTAGGGTTGTTCAGGTTCCGGTCAGCCCTCCCGGATGTTGGAATGCCCTGTCGCATCGAAGAATGCGACGGGATATCCCTCGATCCACAGAGCAGGAGACAACATGAAGCGCCGTCAATCCCTGAGCGTCCTGGCTGCAGCCGCGGCCGCAGCAACCTTCCCCGGCCTGGCCTTCGCGGCCTACCCCGAACGCCCCATCACGCTGATCGTGCCGTGGGGCGCGGGCGGGGGCACCGACGCGGTCGCGCGCATCATCGCGGCCGAACTCGAGCAGGAACTCAAGCAACCCATCAACGTGGTGAACCGCACCGGCGGCAGCGGCGTGGTCGGCCACCAAGCCATCGCGTCGGCCCAACCCGACGGCTACACCATCGGCATCCTCACGGTCGAGATCGGCATGATGCGGCACGCGGGCCTGACCAAGCTCTCGAGCGAGGATTACACGCCGCTCGCGCTGATGAACTTCGATGCCAACGCGGTGATGGTGCGCGCCGATTCACCCATCAAGTCGGCAGCGGACCTGCTCGCCGCCGCCAAGGCGAACCCCGGCAAGCTCAAGGCCAGCGGCACCGGCCAGGGCGGCATCTGGCACCTGGGCCTGGCGCAATGGCTGGTCGACAACAAGCTGCCGGGCAACGCGATCGCCTGGGTGCCGAGCCAGGGTGCCGCACCGGGCCTGCAGGACCTGCTTGCGGGCGGCATCGACGTCGTGTCGTGCTCGTTGCCCGAGGCGCGCGCGCTGATCGAGGCCGGCAAGGTCAACGCGCTGGTGCTGATGGGCTCCAAGCCCGACGGCATCTTCCCCAAGGTGCCGCTCTACAAGGCGGCCGACGGCAAACTGTGGAACATCGGCGCGTGGCGTGGCATCGCGGCCCCCAAGGGGCTGCCGAAGGACATGACCGACAAGATCGCGGTGGCGCTCAAGAAGATCTACGACGGCAAGGGCTACCAGGACTTCCTCGCGCAGCGCGGCTTCGGCGCGCTCTACGCCGACCGCGGCGACTTCGGCAAGTTCATGGCCGAGAAGGACGCCGCGTCCGCTGCGGCCATGAAGGCCGTCGGCATCGCCAAGTGAGCGCGTCGCACCGATGCGCATCCACGACAGCCTGATCGGCGGCGTCCTGCTGCTGCTGTCCCTGGCGGTGCTGTGGCACATCCAGGGTTTTCCACCCGCGGCTGGCCAGCAGTACGGCCCTGCACTGTTCCCCGGGCTCGTCGCTGGTGGCCTGGGGCTGGCATCGGCCGTGCTGGCCTGGCAGGGGCTGCGCACGCACCAGCCCTGGCTGGTGCTGAGCGACGGCCTGCGCTCGCCGCGCCGCCTCGCGGCCTTCGCCATCACCCTCGGCAGCATGGTGTTCTACATCTTGCTGTCCGAGACGCTGGGCTTCATCGTGTGCAGTCTGGTGGTGCTGATCGCGCTGCAGTGGGCCTGTGGGGTGCGCCCGCTGCTGGCCGTGGCGGTGGCCATCGCCGCCACGCTGGTGATCCATACCTGCTTCTACAAGCTGCTCAAGGTGCCGCTGCCCTGGGGCGTGCTGCAACCCTTCGCCTGGTGAAAGACCACTGATGGATGCCGTCCTCCTCGCCCTGCAGATGGTCGCTTCACCGACCGTGCTGCTGGCCATGCTGCTCTCGGGCATCTTCGGGATGTTCGTGGGCGCGGTGCCCGGGCTCACCGCCACCATGGCGACCGCGCTGCTGGTGCCGATCACCTTCTTCCTGCCGCCGGTGCCCGCCGTCGCGGCGATCGTCACGGCCACGGCCATGGCGATCTTCGCGGGCGACATCCCGGGCGCGCTGCTGCGCATTCCGGGCACGCCGGCCTCGGCGGCCTACACCGACGAGTCGTACGCGATGACGCGCAAGGGGCACGGCGAAACCGCGCTGGGCATCGGCCTGGTGTTCTCGTGCATCGGCGGGCTGTTCGGCACCGTGGTGCTGATCCTCGCCGCGCCGGCGCTGGCCGAAGTCGCCATCAAGTTCAGCTCCTTCGAGTACTTCTGGCTTGTGCTGCTGGGCCTGAGTTGCGCGGTGTTCATCACCAGCGACACGCCGCTCAAGGGGCTGATCACGCTGTGCCTGGGCCTGCTGCTCGGCAGCGTGGGGCTGGAGAACCCGGCAGGCCATCCGCGCTTCACCTTCGACAACCCCAACCTGCTGAGCGGCTTCAGCCTGATTCCCGCGATGATCGGCATGTTCGCCATCTCCGAACTCATCCGCTTCACGCTCGACACGTCGAAGGTGGCCGAGTTCAAGGCGCAGATCGGTTCGGTGTTCAAGGGCATGGGCGGCCTGATGCGCAAGTACCCGGTGCAGACGCTGCGCGGCAGCGTGCTGGGCACGGCGGTCGGCATCCTGCCCGGTGCGGGCGCCGACATCGCGGCGTGGATGTCCTTCGCGATGAGCAAGAAGCTGTCGAAGGAACCCGAGAAGTTCGGCACCGGCCACCCTGAGGGCCTGGTCGAGGCCGGCGCCGCCAACAACAGCGCGCTGGCCGGCGCCTGGGTGCCGGCGCTGGTGTTCGGCATTCCGGGCGACTCGATCACGGCCATCGTGATCGGCGTGCTCTACATGAAGAACATGAACCCCGGGCCGATGATCTTCATGAACAACCCGGAGAACGTCTACGCGGTGTTCGCCGTGTTCATCCTGGCCAACCTGCTCATGCTGCCGCTGGGCTGGGCTTGCATCAAGGCGTCGGCGCGGCTGCTGCGCATGCCGCGCAACGTGCTGATGCCGATCATCCTGGTGTTCTGCCTGGTGGGTTCCTTTGCCATCAACAACGCGCTGTTCGACCTGTGGATCCTGCTGGGCTTCGGCGTGGCCGCCTGGGTGCTCGAAGAGAACGGGTTCCCGGTCGCGCCGGCGATCCTCGGCATGCTGCTGGGCAAGATGCTCGAGGAGAACTTCATCACCTCGATGATCAAGTCCGACGGCAGCTGGCTCGCCTTCGTCGAGCGGCCGATCGCCGCCGGCCTGGCCATCTTCACCCTGCTGCTGTGGGGAGGCTCGGGCTGGCTGGCCTGGCGCCGCCGCAAGCTGCGCCCCGTCACCGACCCCGTTCCCGCATGACCGCCTCCAACGATTCCGCTCCACGCTACGACGCCGATGCGCTGCGCCGCTTCGCGGCCGATCTGCTGCAGCGTGCCGGCCTCGCCGTGCCGATGGCGGAATGCGTGGCCGACACGCTGGTCGACGGCGACCTGCTCGGCCACGACACCCACGGGCTGGCTCTGCTCGCCGGCTATATCAAGGAAATCGAGTCGGGCGGCATGACGCGCGACGGTGCGCCCGAGGTGCTGTCCGACCGCCCGGCCGCCGTGCTGTGGGACGGCCGCCGCCTGCCCGGCCCGTGGCTGGTGCACCAGGGCCTCGACCTGCTGATCCCGCGTGCGCGCGAACTCGGCACCGCATCGCTGGTCATCCGCCGCAGCCACCACATCGCCTGCCTGGCCGCGTACATGCTGCGCGCGCTCGACGAGGACATGCTGATGCTGCTCGCCTGCTCCGACCCCAATACGGCGAGCGTCGCACCCTTCGGCGGCACGCAGGCCGTGTTCACGCCCAACCCGCTGGCGATGGGTTTTCCCTTGACGGGCGGCGGCGTGATGGTCGACATCTCGGCCTCGATCACCACCAACGGCATGAGCAACCGCAAGCGCGCCGCTGGGGAGCGCTTCGCGGAAGACTGGCTGATCGACGCGCAGGGCCGGCCGACGAACGACCCGCAGACCCTGTTCGACCAGCCGCCCGGCACGCTGCTGCCCGTCGGCGGGCAGAGCCACGGCCACAAGGGTTACGGCATGGCGCTGCTGGTCGAGACACTGACCGCCGGCCTCGCCGGCCACGGCCGAGCCGACACGCCCGAGGGCTGGGGCGCGACGGTGCACATCACCTT
>CALRYR010000242.1:0-6521 GCA_943372425.1 Variovorax sp. YR752
CACTCTCGCGAAGAAGCACCCGAATGAAGCTCCAGGCCAACTGCACCATGACCGTCAAGGCGGCAGAGGATTGCCCCGTGATCGCCATGCTCCGGCCCCGCAGCGGCATGGCGCAATGGATGATCAGCGAGCGCTACGAACTCTCGCCCTGGGTGCGCACCACCGAATACGTCGACAGCTACGGCAACCTGTGCCAGCGCCTGACCATCCCGCAGGGCGAGATGCGCATCGAGGTCGAGATGGTGATGGAGACCGAGGAGCACATCCGCGTGACGCCCGGTGCACCGGCCACGCCCATCGCGGCCCTGCCCGACGACGCGCTGCTTTATCTGCTGCAAAGCCGCTACTGCCCGTCCGACAAGATGGAGGCGAAGGCGCGCGAGATCGTCGGCGATGCGCTGCCCGGCTACGACCAGGTCGAGGCCATTCGCGCCTGGATCCACCAGAACATCGAATACCGCTACGGCGTGAGCGACGCCACCACCGACGCGCTCGACACGCTGTCGCACGGCGCCGGCGTGTGCCGCGACTTCTCGCACATCGGCGTGTCGCTGACGCGTGCGTTGAAGATCCCGGCGCGCGTCGTCGTCGGCTACCTGCACGAACTTGACCCGATGGACATGCACGCCTGGTTCGAAGCCTTCGTGGATGGCCGCTGGTACACCTTCGACGCCACGCAAAGTACGCCGCGCGGTGGCCGCATCGTGGTCGCCTATGGCCGCGACGCCGCCGATGTGGCCTTCGTGTCGAACTACGGTCCGCTCGAGATGGGCGACATGCACGTGTCGGTGAAACAGCTCGATACCGCCCGTTGAGCACAGCGGCGTCGTCCATCGCTCGCTTGGCGATAGGATTTCGCCTCACACCGTACGCGCGACGGGCCTTTTAGGGTGAAGCGATGCCACAACAACAATCGAACGAGACAAACCCGCGGATGCTGACGCCCCTGACGGCCGCCGAAGAAGCGCTGGCCCAGCCGCTGGCGGACATCGCGCAGCGCCACGGCTTCGGGCGCGCCGCAGTGCAGTCGATGTGGGAGAGCATCCGCCGCTGCGACGGCAGCATGGCGCAGTTCAGCCACCCCGAATTCGGCGGCAGCGGCCAGTGGCTGCGCGGCGGGATGATCATGGTCGGCGACATGTTCAACCATGCGATGGCCAGCCGCGTCGGCGCGCTGTGCGACGACCTCTCGGAACTCTTTGAGGCGCATCCAGAATGGACGGCCGAAGCGCCCCGCCGCCTGTCGGTGCGCTGGTGGCCCGACGACCTCGGCGACCCGTCGAGCAGCGGCGCGCAGAACGGCCTGCGCTATGCCTGGTTTCCCCATTGCCACCGGCTGGCGGTCGAGCGCGACGGCGCGGTGTCGCTCTACGACACCGAAGACCACCACATCGGCGGTGTCGCGCAGCAGCAGGGCGGCGGCAGTGACCGGCTGAGCTTCACGAGCGAGCAGGGTCCGATCGACCTGGCGTCGCTGCGCCAGGTTCAGGTCAACGCCGGCTGAGCCGTCACGGCGCCGTGGCGCCGTCCCAGGCCGGTGTGCCGTCGAAGGATTCGGCCAGGAAATCGACCATCAGCCGCACCTTGGCGCTCAGGTGGCGCCGGCTCGCATAGATGGCCTGGATGTCGATGTCCGGCATGCGGTAGCCCGGCACCACCTCGACCAGCCGCCCGGCACGCACGTCGCCACCGATCAGGAAGCTGGGTTGCCACACGATGCCGGCGCCCGCCAGCGCGGCCGCACGCGCCGTGTCGCCGTTGTTGGCGCGCATCGCCCAGCGCACGCGGACCGACTCGTGCGCACCGTCGGGACCGATGAACTGCCATTCGTCCGCCGTCGCGCCGTAGGTGTAGCCCAGGCACACGTGGTGCAAGAGATCAGCCGGCACTGCCGGCATGCCGTGCGCGGCCAGGTAATCCGGCGACGCGCACACGAGGTTGCGCGAGCGGCTGAGCCGGCGCGCGATGTGCGCGGTCGAGCCGCTGCGCGAGATGCGGATGGCCAGGTCGTAGCCCTCCTCGACGATGTCGACAATGCGGTCGATCAGCACGATGTCGAGCTCGATGTCGGGGTACTTCGCCATGAAGCGCGGCCACAGCGGCGCCAGCACGAGAATGCCGAAGCTCAGCGGTGCATTGATGCGCAGGCGCCCTCGCGACTGCCGCGATGCGGTGGTGGCGAGCGCCTCGGTTTCGGCCACATCCTCAAGGATCGACTTCGCCCGCTCGTAGAGCGCCTCGCCGCCTTCAGTGAGCGACAGCCGGCGCGAACTGCGGTTGAGCAGGCGCGTGCCCAGGTGCGCCTCCAGTTCGTTGACGTAGCGCGTCACGTTGGCCGGCGAGGTGTCGAGTGCATCGGGCGGCCTTGGTGAAGCTGCCGCGCGCGACGACGTTGACGAAGACCTCAAACGCCCGCAGTCGGTCCATGGCCGCTCCAATCATTCACAAAAGCTGAACGAGTAGAGCACTTTCGCTGCCTTCTTGAAAGCGACGCCGAATCCTAGATTCAACGCATCGCTTCAACACACACACGAAAGGATTTCCGCCATGACCACCGACACCCTCCCCACCCGCCGCGCGTTGATTGCGGGCGCCGCCGGCCTCGGCGCTGCGCTCACACTCAGCGGCACCGCCCACGCCGCGCCAACCGGCGACACCGTTGCGGGCTTCCGCTCGCGCTTCGCCGAGGTCAACGGCACACGCATCCACTACCGCATCGGCGGCAGCGGCCCGGCCGTGGTCCTGCTGCACGGCTATGCCGAAACCGGCCACATGTGGAACCCGCTGATGCCGCTGCTGGCGAAGACGCACACCGTGATCGTTCCCGACCTGCGCGGCGCCGGCGACTCGGCCAAGCCCGAGACCGGCTACGAGAAGAAGAACATGGCCGTCGACATCCATGAACTGGTGAAGTCGCTCGGCATCGCCCGGGCCAGCGTCGTCGGTCACGACATCGGCCTGATGGTGGCCTACGCGTACGCCGCGCAGTTCCCGGCCGAGACCGAGCGCGTGGTGCTCATGGACGCCTTCCTGCCCGGCATCGGTCCATGGCAGAACGTCTGGTTGCTGCGCGACCTGTGGCATTTCCATTTCCACGGCACCACGCCGCTGGCGCTGGTGAAGGGGCGCGAGCGCATCTACTTCGAGCACTTCTGGAACGACTTCGCGGCCGACCCGAAGCATTCGGTGCCCGAGGCCGACCGCCGCCTCTACGCCAAGGCCTATGCGCAACCGGGCGGCATGCGCGCCGGTTTCGAGTACTTCAAGGCCTTCGAGCGCGATGCGGCGGAATTCGCCGAACTGGGCAAGACGCCGCTGCCCATGCCGATGCTGGTGCTCTCCGGCGAGAAGGCCAGTGGCAGCTTCCTGATCGAGCAGGGGAAGATGGTCGCGACGAACGTCGAAGGCGTGATCGTGCAGGGCTCGGGCCACTGGCTGATGGAGGAAGCACCCGAGCAGGTGATCCCGGCGCTTCTCCGCTTTCTCGGCTGAGCGCGCGCTTCGGGTCTGCGGGGCGGCCCGCGACTTCAGACACGCGCGCTGCGCCGCCCCTGCTTGGCCGCCTTGCGCTGCCGCTTCTGCCAGCGCGTCGCGGCCGAGCTGGCGACCGTGGCCACGACCAGCAGCAGCACCTGCCGCACCAGCGTGGCCGAGGTCTTGTGCATGTGGCGTTCGACGGTGCGCTGCATGGCGGTCGTCCGGGCCAGCCGTGCGTCCGACATGCGGGGTCGCAGGCCGGCATGCGGCACCGCGCCGGCGGCGATCGCGGCCGGTGCTGCATCGGTTCCCGCCTGCGCGGCGGCCTTCGTGGCCTGGGTGCTCGCCACCGCCTTCACGCCCGCGACCGACCCGTGTTCGTCGGCATACACCTTGGTGAACTCGGCCCCCAGCAGGAAGACCTGCGCGGCGTAGTAGACCCAGGCCAGCAGCACCACCACCGAGCCCGCGGCGGCAAAGGTCTCGGCCACACCGCTCTTGCCGAGGTACAGGCCGATCAGCGTCTTGCCGACCTCGAAGAGCACGGCGGTCACGATGGCGCCCACCCACACGTCGCGCCAGGCGATGCGGGCCGTCGGCATCAGCTTGTAGATCATCGCGAAGAGCACGGTGGTGATGCCCACGGACACGGCCGTGTTCAGCACCAGCAGCAGGACTTCCGACCCCGGCATTAGCCCGCCGGCCCAACCGCCGAAGGCCGCGACGGCGGCACTGACCAGCAGCGACACCATCAGCAGGAAGACCAGCCCCAGGATCAGCCCGAAGGACAGCACGCGCGCGCGCAGCACGGCCCACACGCCGCTGGGCTTCTCGGCCTCGGGCACATGCCAGATGCGGTCGAGCGAACTCTGCAGCTCGGCGAAGACGGTGGTCGCACCGACCAGCAGCACGACGATGCTGATGCCGCCGGCCACCAGCCCCTTGCCGGGCTCGCTGGCGCTCTGGATCATCCCCTGCACCGCCAGCGCGCCGTCGCGGCCGATCAGGCCCTGCAGCTGCGCGACGACCTCGCCCTGCACCGCCTCGCGCCCGAAGATCGCGCCCGCGATGGCGATCACGATCACCAGCAGCGGCGCCAGCGAGAACACGGTGTAGTACGAGATCGATGCGCCCATGCTGGGCGCGAAGTCGTCGATCCAGGCGTTGACGGCCTTGCGGCAGAGAGAGAAGAGTTGGGAGGGCTTCATGGGGGCGGCCGCGCTGGAGAGAAAAGGGGGAGAGTCTTCACTGTGAAGGGCGCGGTGCGCCCGCCGATGCGCCAAGCGCGGAAGCTGAAGTAGGCGGGCGCCGCGCGCCGCGCGCCGCGCCGTGTCGCCTCAGCGGGCCGCGGCCGTCTCGGGTGGCCGATCCCGGGCCCACACCACCGGGCCGATGCGGACGATGTCCACCGGCAGAGTCTTCTCCAGCGTGTCGAGCCACTCGTCGATGTGGTCGAAGGCGACCACGGTGCTCACCCGCGTTTCAGCGGCGGCCCCGACGGGCCCGTACCAGAGCCGCCGGTCGTAGCGGCGCACCTCGTCCATCACCCGGCCGAGCGCCTCGTCCTCGAAGTGCAGCTCGCCGCGTCGCCAGGCCATGGCGCGGCGCGCGGCGGCTGGCTGCACGCCGGAATGTGTGCGCCGGTCGAAGCGCAGCATCTCGCCCGCCTGGAGCATCGTGGGGGCTTCCAGGGCGGTGCCGATGATCTCGGCCTGCCCGCGCTCGACCGCGACCGCCACGCTGCCGTCGACGTCCCGCCGCACCGACAGCGCGCAGTCGTGCGCCCTGACCTGGCCGATGCTCGCGTCGATCAGCAGCGGCTGCAGGGCCGACGGCATGGTCTCGACGTAGATGCCGCCTCGCGCCAGGTCGACGCGGCGCTCGCGCGCGCCGACGTCGATGTCCACGGCGGTGTCGGTGTCGAGCTGCAGCTGGCTGCCGTCGGCCAGGCGCACGGTCCGGCTTTCGCCGAAGCCGGTCACTTCGTCGAAGCGTTCGTTCGACCACCACAGGCCGGCCGTCACCGCGAGCACGACCAGGGCGGCCACCACCGGCCGGCCGCCGCGCGCGTGGACGACGGCTTCCACCTCGTGCAGGCCGGGCGAGCCGAGGTAGGAGATGGCAGGCGGCTGGTAGTCGTACGCATGGGAGCGCGCCGTCTCCGGCGGCCATTCCAGCCCGCGGCCACGCGCGGCCGCGTCTTCGCCGACATCGGCCCACCAGGCCTGGGCTTCCGCGAAGGCGGCGGCGTGCGCGGGATGGGCGTCGCACCAGCGGCGGCAGTTGGGCAGCCAGTCGGACCCGCTGCCGCCGCTGTGCAGCAGTGCCACCCAGCGCAGCGCCTCGGCCTGCACCACGGCCGGGTCGGGTTCGCCGCCGGCGGCCGAGCGCGCCGATGCCTCCGCAGGCAGGTCGGTCGGGCTCTTCTTCCAGAAAGGCGGCAGCGGGTTCATGCAGGCTCGGCGAACGGGGAGACATCCGGCGAGCGCCGCGCAACTGCGCGGCGCACCGGGACGGCGCCCCCCTGCGTCCGCTCGGCATCCTAGGCCGTCGATGGCCCGCGGACCCTCGCGTTTCCTCTCTGGTGATGCGCGTTCGCCACGGTCAGGCCCGGAACAGACGCAGCGCAGACGGCTCGGGGCTAGCGTTTCTTCCAGAAGCGGGGGGCGTCGGCCATCTTGCGCAGTGCGCGCCGGCTCGTCTGTACGCCTTCCGACTGCCTTGCGCTCAGCCAGCCGACCGCGAACCAGGCATGCGGGTCGCTTTCGGCGGCGGCACGGTACAGGTCGATGGCCACCTGTTCGTCGTTGGCGCGGCCCAGCGCGTCCTGCGCCGGGGCGAGGCGCTGGAGGTAGCGCCGGCCCCGCTTGGCGTCGAACAGCGGTGCGACGAACTCGGCCAGGTAGCGCAGCCGCTTCAGGCGCTTGCGCACCGCGTGCCGCGCATCCACCTCGAGCGCGTCGAAGCGCTGGCCGTCCTTGCAGGCGCGGTCGTGCAGCGCCTGCAGCCGCCCGCGCAGGTGGCGGCGGGCCTCGGCCGGTGGC
>CALRYR010000243.1:0-6505 GCA_943372425.1 Variovorax sp. YR752
CGATGTGCTCAGCGCCATGCTCGCTTCGCTGCAGAATGACGCGGCCGAAGAGAAGCTCACCAAGACTTCCTTGGCCGAACACATCGACAAGTTCCGCGAATCGTTCAAGACCCTGGACGAGCTGCCGCTGGACGCCGAGATCGTCAAAGCTTCCGCCCACGTCCGCCCGGCCTTGAACGCCTACCTGGCGAGCGCCACCGAGGTGGTCGGCCTGGCCTTCACCAACCGCGATGCCGCGCAGGCCAAGCTGCGCTCCTTCAACGACGCCTTTGAGAGCCTGGAGAAATCCATGGGTGAGCTGGGCGACCTGATCGAATCCCAGGCCAAAGTGGCGCAGGAGGACAGTGACCGCACGGCCGCCGTCGCGCGCGCTGTCATGGTGGCCACCGCACTGATCTCCGGCGCCTTGTTTTTCGGCATCGGCCATGCGGTCAGCCGTGGGGTGCTGCTGCCCATTGGCCGCGCCGTCCAAGTGGCGCAGGCCGTGGCCAGCGGCGACCTGACATCGCAGATCGACACCCGCGGCACCGACGAAACCGCCCAGTTGCTACAGGCCCTCAAGGCCATGAACGACAGCCTGATCCTGACGGTGGGCTCCGTGCGCCAAAGCAGCGAGAGCATCGCCACCGGCTCCAGCCAGATCGCCACCGGCAACACCGACCTGAGCCACCGCACCGAAACCCAGGCCAGCAACCTGCAGCAAACCGCCGCCTCGATGGAAGAACTCAGCAGCACCGTGCGCAACAACGCCGACACCGCGCGCCAGGCCTCGCAACTGGCCAGCTCGGCCAGCGACGCGGCCGCCAAGGGCGGCAGCGTGGTGGCCCAAGTCGTGGGCACCATGGCCGAGATCACGCAGTCCAGCCGCAAGATCAGCGACATCATCGGCGTGATCGACGGCATCGCGTTTCAAACCAATATCCTGGCGCTGAACGCCGCTGTGGAAGCCGCCCGGGCGGGCGAGCAAGGTCGAGGCTTCGCCGTGGTCGCCTCGGAAGTGCGCAGCCTGGCACAACGCAGCGCCAGCGCCGCCAAAGAGATCAAAGGCCTGATCAACGACAGCGTGGAAAAGGTGCAGAACGGCTCGCGCCTGGTGGACAACGCAGGGCAGACCATGGACGACATCGTCGCCCAGGTGCGCCGCGTGACCGACCTGATCGGCGAGATCAGCTCCGCCACGCAAGCGCAAACCAGCGGCATCGAACTGGTGAGCGGCGCAGTGGCCCAACTGGACCAAGTCACGCAGCAGAACGCGGCGCTGGTGGAAGAGTCAGCGGCAGCAGCAGAGAGCCTGAAGCACCAGGCCTCCGAGCTGGTGAAGGCCGTCAGCGTGTTCCGGCTGGCCCACGGATGACGCAGACTTCCATGCGCTGCCTCAAACAGTGATAGCGACGACCCGTGCCGCAGCGCGGGTGCTTTCTCACTCCACCGTGACACTCTTTGCCAGATTGCGCGGCTTATCGACGTCGGTGCCGCGCGCGCAAGCAGTGTGGTACGCCAACAGTTGCAGTGGCACGACGTGCAGCAGCGGCGACATCGCGCCGTAGTGTTCCGGCATGCGGATGACGTGGATGCCTTCGCTGTTCTCGATGTGCGTGTCGCCGTCGGCCAGCACATAGAGCACGCCGCCGCGCGCACGCACTTCCTGCAGGTTGCTTTTGAGCTTCTCGAGGAGCGCGTCGTTCGGCGCCACGGCAACCACCGGCATCTCGCTCGTCACGAGCGCGAGCGGCCCGTGCTTGAGCTCGCCAGCGGCGTAGGCCTCGGCGTGGATGTAGGTCACTTCCTTGAGCTTCAATGCGCCTTCGAGGGCGATCGGGTAGTGCAGCCCGCGGCCGAGGAACAGCGCGTTCTCCTTGCGGGCGAAGTCCTCCGACCAGCCGATGATCTGCGGCTCGAGCGCGAGCACCGATTGCAGCGCGACGGGCAGATGGCGCATCGCCTTCAGGTAGCCAGCTTCGGCCTCGTCGCTCAGGCGGCCCTTGGCCTGCGCAAGCGCCAGCGTCAGCAGGAACAGGCCGGCCAGCTGCGTCGTGAAGGCCTTGGTCGACGCCACGCCGATCTCGACGCCGGCGCGCGTGATGTAGGCGAGCTTGCATTCGCGCACCATCGCGCTGGTGGCGACGTTGCAGATGGTCAGCGTCTGTTCCATGCCGAGCGAGCGGGCGTGCTTCAGGGCCGCCAGCGTGTCGGCCGTCTCGCCCGATTGCGTGATGGTGACGACCAGCGTCTTCGGGTCGGGCACCGAGTCGCGGTAGCGGTACTCGCTGGCGATTTCGACCTGCGTCGGGATCTTCGCGATGCCCTCCAGCCAGTACTTGGCCGCACAGCCGCTGTAGTAGCTGGTGCCGCAGGCGAGGATCAGCACCTTGTCGATCGCCTGGAACACGCGGTGCGCGCTGGCGCCGGTGGCCCCGTCCTGGCCGACCCCGTCGAACAGCTCGGGCACGATCCCTTCGACGCCCTCGAGCGTGTCGGCGATGGCGCGCGGCTGCTCGAAGATTTCCTTCTGCATGTAGTGGCGGTAGGGGCCGAGCTCGGCGGCACCGCTGTGCGCCTGCACCGTGCGCACGGTGCGGCTCACCGGCTTGTGGGTGCGGTCGACGATCCAGTGCTTGCCCGGCTGCAGGTCGACCACGTCGCCCTCTTCCAGGTAGACGATCTGGTCGGTCACGCCGGCCAGCGCCATGGCGTCGCTGGCCAGGAAGCGCTCGGTGCCATCGGCGCCCAGGCCGACGATCAGCGGCGAGCCGGCGCGCGCGCCGATCACGCGGTGCGGCTCGTCGCGGCAAATCACGGCGATGGCGTAAGCGCCGTGCAGCTGCTTCACCGCCGCCTTGACCGCCTCGAACAGGTCGCCGTCGTAATGGCTGTCGACCAGGTGCGCGATGACCTCGGTGTCGGTCTGGCTCGAAAAGACATAACCGCGGCCCTGCAGCGACGCACGCAGCGCCTCGTGGTTCTCGATGATGCCGTTGTGCACCAGCGCCACGCGCGGCGGCCGGGCGCTGTCCGGCCCTTCGCCGGGGCCGTAGCTGAAATGCGGATGCGCGTTGTGCACCGCCGGCGCGCCGTGCGTGGCCCAGCGCGTGTGGGCGATGCCGGTCAGCCCTTCGACGTGGTCGTCACGCACCTGCGCCACCAGGTCGGCGACGCGCGAGGTCGTGCGTGTGCGGGTGAGGCCGTTGGCATGGACAGCCACGCCACAGGAGTCGTAGCCGCGGTACTCCAGCCGCTGCAGGCCCTGCACGAGGACGGGAACGATGTTGCGATGGGAGGCTGCGCCGACGATGCCGCACATGGGAGGGCCTTTGGGTTGTGTCCGAGGCAGCCATCGTAGGCTGCACCGAATGAATAATGGTTTCCTTATTCATTCAAGAATGCAATAAAATTGCATTTATCCATCCAAGTGAACTTTTATTCCGTTTATTAAGCTAAAGTGGAATCCATATCACTCGACGCCATCGACCTGCGCCTGCTTGACGCCCTGCAGCGCGACGCTTCGCAGACCAATCAGCAACTGGCGGCAGACCACCACATCTCGCCGCCCACCTGCCTGCGCCGGGTGCAGCGACTGCGCGCCACCGGGCTGATCGAGCGACAGGTCGCAATCCTGTCGCCCGACCGGATCGCGCCGCTGCTCGGCCACGGCCTTCAGGCGTTGGTGGAGGTTTCGCTCGACCGGCAGGACGCCGCCGCGCTCGACGCCTTCGAGGCGCGCGCGACCGCCGACGACGCGGTGCAGCAGTGCTGGCGCGTCTCACCCGGGCCCGACTTCGTGCTGGTGGTGATCGCCCGGGACATGCCGGGCTACCAGGCGCTGGCGCAGCGCCTGTTCACGGCCGACGCGAACGTGCGCAACGTCAAGGCCTTCTTCGCCGTCAAGCGGGCGAAGTTCGACACGCGGCTGCCGATCCTGCCGACAGCGACGCCTTAGCCCTGCTTCTTCTGCGGCCGCGGCCAGTTCGGGAAGCTCGTCTGCCGCGCGCGCGCCACGGTCAGCGCGCCGGGCGCCGTACTCTTGCTCACGACCGAGCCGCCGCCGACGGTGCCGCCCGCGCCGATCGTTACCGGCGCCACCAGCACGCAGTTGCTGCCGACGTGCACGTCGTCCTCGATCACGGTGCGGTGCTTGTTCGCGCCGTCGTAGTTGGCGGTGATGCTGCCCGCGCCGTAGTTGACGCGCGCCCCCACGGTGGCGTCGCCCAGGTAGGCCAGGTGGTTGGCCTTGGCGCCGTCCGCAAGGGTGGAATTCTTCACCTCGACGAAGTTGCCGATGTGCACCTCCGCGCCCAGTTGGGCGCCGGGCCGCAGCCGCGCGAAGGGGCCGATCCGTGCGTCGGGGCCGACGGTCACGCCGGCCTTCTCGCCATCGATGTGCGTGAAGGAATGGATCACCGCACCCGCCTCGATGCGTGCATTGGCGATGACGCAGTTCGCGCCGATGCGCACGCCGTCGCCCAGCACCACGGCACCTTCGAAGACGCAGTTGACGTCGATCTCGACGTCCGTGCCGCAGGCCAGCGTGCCGCGCAGGTCGAAACGCGCCGGGTCCGCCAACCGCACGCCGTCGGCCATGAGCGCATCGGCCTGGCGCTGCTGCAGCGCGCGCTCCAACGCGGCGAGCTGCGCCGGGCTGTTGACGCCCGCCACCTGCACCGGATCGTCGATGCGGTGGGCGACCACGGGCACGCCGTCGGCGGTCGCGAAGCCGACGATGTCGGTGAGGTAGTACTCGCCCTGCGCGTTGCGGTTGTCCAGGCGGGCCAGCCAGGTCTTGAGCTGCCGGGCCGGCACGGCCATCACGCCGCTGTAGACCTCGCGCACGGCGCGCTGCGCCAAGGTCGCGTCCTTCTGCTCGACGATGGCCAGCACCTGGCCGGTGGGTGCATCCCGCAGGACACGGCCGTAGCCGGTCGGGTCGTCGAACTCGATGGTGAGCAGCGCCAGCCGTTCGCCAGCGCTGGCCGCGATCAGCGCCTGCAGCGCCGGTTCGCCGATCAGCGGCACGTCGCCCGACAGCACCAGCACGATGCCATCGTCGGGTAATTCGGGCATGGCCTGCTGAACCGCGTGGCCGGTGCCGAGCTGCGGCATCTGGCGAGCGAAACGGGGCGACATGGCTGCGAAATCAGCGCCGATGGCCGCTTCGACCTCGTCGGCCCCATGGCCGGTGACCACCACCACACGCCGTGCGCCGATGCGCGCCGCGGTGTCGAGCACCCGCGCCACCAGCGACCGGCCGCCCAGGCGATGCAGCACCTTCGGGCGCGCGCTCTTCATGCGCGTGCCCTTGCCTGCGGCCATAACCACCACGTGAATCTCATTCATCGACGTACTCCAAATGCCGTGCCGCAGCGATTGTCGCTGCGGCGTCAGGCCCGCTCAGGCGTCGCGTAGCGCCTTGTGGTGCCGGAACCAGTGGACAAGCATGCCGTACTGGTAGATCGCGTTGGCCATGCAAGTCGCGACGCCGAACCCGAGCACGGCGCGCAGATCCGCGACGCCTACAAGCCACAGATACCCCGCCTGAACGAGCAGTACAAACGGGATGATCAAGCTCTGCCGCACCGTGTGGCCACGGGAGGCGAGTGTGCTGAAGGCGAAGTTGGCGCAGTTCATCAGCAAGGTACTCAGGAATGCCATCCACAGCACAGGCGCCTGGGCGGCGTATTGCTTGCCGAGCAGCAAGATCCAGTACTCCGGAAATAGCACCGCGCTCAAGAAGACAGCGCCCATGATTCCGAGGTAGCCAAGATGCGCCCGGATCACCATCGTTGCCAAGCGCTCACCGTCCGGAGCGCGTGCGATGGCGGGAAACAGGAGCATCGCGGCGACGCGATCGAAGACGACGAGCATCATTGCGATGCGTCCGAGTGCGCCTACCTCCGCCAGCATCGCAGAAGTGCCGAACAACGAGACGATGAAGACGGTGATGACCCCCTGGAACTGGTAGAAGATCGCCGGCAGCACCAGCGGCTTGGCGATGCGGTAGATCTGGCGGTCCGCTTCCGCGGCTTCCTTGGGCGGCAGCCGGTGCGCGGCGATGCCATTGACCCTGAACGCGCGTTGCAGCAGCGTCAGCCCGACCAAGCTGGCAACCGTGGTCGCGCCGAGCACCGCAGCGAGCGAATAGGCGGTGCGAGGCAGCAGAAACAGGGCTGCCGCGACCACAGACATGCGCACCCCGTGGACCACGATTGCTGTACGGTTCAGCGTCGCAATGTGACCGAGGATCAGCAGCACGACCTGCGCGTAATGCTCTCGCAGCGCCAGCAGCAGCGTCACCACGACCAAAGTTGAAGCGAGCCAGTAGCCGCTGCCTGTCCAGCCGTGCTGACGACTCGAGAGAATCCAATAGGGCACAACGATAAGGAAACTGGCGACCAGCAGCCAGCCCCGCTTGCGGAAGACCTGGCGGCAGGCACCAACGACCCAAGGCACGTCTTTGCTGCGCTGACCGACCAACGGCAGACAGCAATGCGCCAGACCAGTGTCGGTGATG
>CALRYR010000244.1:0-6500 GCA_943372425.1 Variovorax sp. YR752
CGGCGATGCCAGTGATCTCGCAGTCCTTCGGCCCGACCAGGAAGCGGCGCAGGCCGTCGGTGCCCGGGGCCTTGCCGACGATGGTCGCCTGGGTCGCGGTGGTGGCGCCGCTGACGTTGGTGATCGTCTTCGCGCTGCCGTCGCCGACCTTGCCGGGCAGTGCGGCGAGCAGCATGCAGTTCGTCACGTCGGTGTAGGCGCCATCATCGGTCTCCAGCCACAGCAGGCCGGGTGCCGCTTCGCTGAACCACAGGCCGTCGGGGCTGGAGAAGTCGTTGTCGGCACCCAGCTGCGACACGTTGATGTCGGCCGATGCGGTCGCGCGCGCGCCGAAGAGGTACACGTCCCACTTGAAGCTCGGCGCGGCGGGGTTGGCGTTGTCGTCGGCGAAGCGCACGATGTGGCCGTTCGGGTTACCGGTCTGCGCCGTGGCGCTCGCGCCCTTGGGGTCGTTGTAGAAGCGCGGGTTGGCAGCGTCCGTCGCGGAGATCGGGCGCGATGCGGCGTTGGTGTTGGTCAGCGTGACGTACACCTCGCCCGTCTTCGGATTGACGGCCGTCCATTCTGGGCGGTCCATCTTGGTGGCGCCGGCGGCATCGGCGGCCAGGCGCGTGTTGACCAGCACGTCGGCGGCATCGGCGAAGGCGTAGGTCGTGTTGGCGGCGGTGATGCCGTTCACGCCGAGCTTGATCTCGAGCCACGCGCCGGTGCCGTCGGCATTGAACTTTGCCACGTAGAGGCGGCCGTCGTCCATGTACTTGTCGCCAGCGGCCATGCCGCCACCGATGTCGGCCGCATCCCAGTTCTTCGTCGACACGAACTTGTAGATGTACTCGTTGCGCGAGTCGTCGCCCATGTACCAGACCAGGGGCTTGCCGACCACGACCGGGCCGAGGCAGGCGCCTTCATGGCCGAAGCGGCCGAAGGCGGTGCGCTTCTTCGGCGTCGACAGTGCGTCGAACGGATCAATTTCGACGACCCAGCCGTAGGTGTTCGCGCCGTTGCGGTAGTCGTCGTTGGCGGTGGCGCCGAGCACTTCGGTGTTCCAGCGACCATACAGGTTGTCGGTGGTGTCGGGCGTGACGGTGGCCCACAGTTCGCGACCGTTGCCGGAAACACCGTAGCGCGAGAACGACGTCAGTTCCTTGGCCGTGCGGTTGGCGTTGTCCGTCGACGTGACGCGACGGAAGTAGCCGGCCCAGTTCTCTTCGCAGGTCAGGTACGTGCCCCAGGGCGTGGTGCCGTTGGCGCAGTTGTTGAGCGTGCCGCGCGTCTTGCTGCCGTCGACGGAATACTTGGTCTTCACGTAGTCCGTCTTGGCGACGGGGCCCGAGAAGGTCATCTCGGTCAGCGTGTGCACGCGGCGGTTGAAGCCGGAGGCCTGCTTGTAGCTCCACTTGCCGCTGGTCTTCGTCACCTCGATCACGCTCACGCCGTGCAGGTAGAACTCGCGCAGAACTTCGTCGGCCGAGGTGCGAACGCCGCCCGTCAGCGACGTGCCGCTGTAGGTCGCACCGGTGGCCGTCTGGCCGGTGGGATGCAGGAAAAGCGGCGTGATCGCCTCATGGTTCATCACCAGCAGGCCACGGTCCGCCGCGGTACGGCTCCACTTACCGTTGGTGTCCACGCCGAAGAAGGTCATGCCGTCGTGGTGGTCGCCGGCGCGTCGGTCGTAGCTGGCCGGCAGGTCGGTGCCGTCGTTCGCGTAGGCCGAGACGCCCGACGCGATCGGGTCGCCCAGGCGGTACAGCACGCTGGCGGTGTAGCCGGCCGGCACGGTGACCACGTCGTCGAGGCTCTTCGCCACGGCGCTGAAGTTGAGCTTCTGCACCGCGGGCGCCGGTGCTGGTGCGGGCGCAGGGGCCGGAGCGGGTGCCGGGGCTGCCGTGCTGTCGTTTCCGCCGCCGCCACAGGCGGTCAGCAGTGCTGCGCCAGCCGTACCGACGCTCAGGCCGAACAGCTTTCGGCGGCTCAGGCGCGCAGCGATCAGGTCATTGAACTCGGGGTTTTTCGTTGTGTTGTGGCCGATGTCATCAGGATCGATCGCAAGCGATTGAGTCAGGGTTTTGTCAGTCGTCATGTGCTTGATTTTTCGTGGGTTGGAAAACACCCGCGAAGGTAGGCAATGAAGATGACGCGTGCGCTAAGGAGTCATGTCATTTCCATGACATGGCTGCTGGTGCTTCGACGGTTCAGGGGCGTTGTCAATGCCACGGCCACCACAGCGCCTGTTGCCGCAGCGGCTGGCCCGTCGGCCGCGAACCAGCCCCCGGACCCGGCATTCCCCGTGGACGGCCCCTGCCGTGTCGAAGGATCGTGCGCCGCGCGTCCATGACCTATGCGACGTAGTACGAAGGTACTGGTTCGAAACTTGCTAAAGCCTCACGCCGGCGGCAGGAATGCAAACTAATGGTGACATTTACAACGAAAGGCAAACCATCTGCGAACGATAGTACTAGTTTGAAACTATAGTGCGCTGCAGCATTTTTGCTGAGGACGGTTCCCATCCACGGGTCAAAGACGGCGCGTCGAACGCACTTTTCGCCGCATGGCTGCCCTACAGCGACATCAATTGAACAGACGAAAACCCATGAACTTCAAGATGCAGATTTGCCGGTTTTGGTTGTTGGGGGTTTCGCTCGTGTTGAGTGCCTGCGTCAGTTATGAGCCGGGCATGCGACTGGAGAAGCTCGCGGTTCGGCAAGAGGCGGAGGCTGCCGAGCCCCAGCCAGAGATCAGGCTCATCACCTCGGGTCTGATCGCGGAGCAACGCACCGCGCGCGCTGCGCTTTCGAAGCAAAACGTCTCGGCTTTCGCGAGCAAGACCAGTCCCTACGTCATCGGCAATGGCGATCTGCTCTCGATCCTGGTGTGGAATTACCCTGAACTGAACATTGCGGCGGCGGCGGCACAGGCACTGTCCAGCTCCGGAACGCAAGGCCTTGCGACACCTGGGGCGCAAACCCCGGCGGCCTACGTCGTGGACCAGGAAGGCCGCATCCAGTTTCCGTACCTCGGCGCCATCCGCGTGGCGGGCTTGACCGAGGTGGAAGCTCGAAATCTGCTTGCCGAGCAGTTGGTCAAAGCCATCAAGAAGCCTGAGATCACGTTGCGGGTGGTCAGCTTCCGGAGCAAGAAGGTCTACATCGACGGGGAAGTGAAAACCCCCGGCAATCAAGCCATCGACGATGCCCCGATGACGTTGCTCGAAGCATTCACTCGTGCCGGCGGGCTCCTGCCGACCGCGGATCAGAGCGCCGTGGTGATCAGTCGTGCGGGCGTCTCGTATCCGGTCAATCTGCCTGCATTGGTGCGTCAAGGCGTCAACCCTTCGGACATCGTGCTGACGGATGGCGATGTGGTGCGAGTCCGCAGCCGCGACGAGAACAAGATCTACGTGCTGGGCGAGGTGAATACCCCCAAGGCGCTGCCCATGGTGAATGGCCGGCTCACGTTGACCGATGCCCTGGGAGAGGCGGGCGGATTGAGCCAGGTGAGCGCCTCCGGGAAGCAGGTTTACGTCGTCCGCAATGGTGCCGAGGGCGCACCTGTCGTGTTCAATCTCGATGCCCAGTCGCCCGTGGCCATGGCGCTCGCCGACACCTTCGAGCTGAGCCCAAGAGATGTGGTCTTCGTGGATGCGTCAGGCCTGGCGCGCTTCAACCGCGTGCTTGCCTTGATCCTTCCGAACACGTCGAGCGTCGCTTCGTCGTACTACAACGTCAACACCACCGGGCGCTGAGCATGACCCAACTTTTCACGACCGACCTCGCGCTGCAACGACCGGCGCGAAGCCATGCGCCTGGCGAACTCTCGCTGTCTGCCATTCTGCAATTCCTGCGATCGAGCTGGATGTTCATGCTGCCGATCGTCGTGATTGCGCTGGTGATCGGCACCGTCTACGCCCTGGCCGCGCCGCCCGTCTACCAAGCCAACGCCCTGATCAAGGTGGATGTGAGCGAAGGCGGCGCCCGGACCGGCCCGGCCAACTTGAACGCCCTGTTCGAAGCCAAGTCAGCGACCAGTGCCGAGGTGGAAATGATCAGGACGCGTGCCGTCGTGTCTCAGGCGGTCGATCAATACAACCTGGACGTCGTCGCCCAGCCCACGCGCATGCCCGTGGTGGGCGGATGGTTCGCGCGCAAGGCGACCGGGCTTTCGTCGCCCGGCCTGTTCGGCAGCGGGAACACCGCGTGGGGGAATGAATCGATCGACGTACGGTCGTTCGTTGTCCCAGCAGCACTGCTGCGCAAGACCTTTTCGATTCTGTCCGGTCCGGACGGGACCTACGAATTCCGGCTGGGCGAATCGCTTCTCTTTCAGGGAAAGGTCGGCGTCGAAGAGCGTCACACGACGCCCGAAGGCGCGATCTCGCTGCTCGTCACGCGCCTCCATGCCATGCCGGGCATCGAGTTCTCGATCACCAAGCTGTCGAGAGAAGACGCCATCGAGGGCTTGCAAAGGGCCCTGACGATCAGTGAGCGCGGAAAGCAGTCGGGGTTGATCGGTGTGAGTCTCGAGGGCTCCAACCCGGCGCTCAGCGCGGGCGTCGTCAATGCCGTTGCCCAGCAATACATCCAGCAGAACGTCAACCTCAAGAGCGAAGACGCAGAGCGTTCTCTCGCGTTTCTCGAGACGCAGCTGCCCGAGCTGAAGGCTGCGATCGACACGGCCGAGGCGAAGTACAGCGCCTTTCGGAATGCGCGCGGCACCATCGATGTCGGCGAAGAAGCCAAGGCCGTGCTGCAACAGTCGATCCTGACGCAGACCCGATTGGCAGAGCTGCGGCAGCGGCGAGCCGAGCTGTTGACGCGTTTCCAGAACGACAACCAGTTCGTCGAAGGCGTCAACCAGCAGATCCGTGCGGTCGGCGCGGAGATTGCGGAGATCAACGACCGGATCCGCCGCATTCCCGGGACCGAGCAGGAACTCGTTCGACTCACGCGCGACGTCAAGGTCAACAGCGAGCTGTACAGCGCCTTGCTCAACACCTCGCAGCAGTTGCGGCTGTCGAAGGCCAGCCGCGTGGGCAGCGCGAAGCTGATCGATCCGGCCGTCACGCCGACGACGCCGGTGGGGCCGAAGCGCGGCTTCATCATCGTCGGTGCAGCCATCGCGGGCGTGGTGCTCGCCCTGTTCGCGGCCTTCATGCGCAAGGCGATGCGCAGCGCGATCGAGAGCCAGCAGGAACTGGCGCAGGACATCGACATCCCGGTCATCGCCGTCGTTCCGCACAGCAAGTACCAGGCGCATTCGAACGCGCGCTCGGCCCAGAAGCGCGGCCGCACCAGTCTGCTCGCTCAGGACGCCTCTGACGAGGGCGCGGTGGAGAGTCTGCGGACATTCCGGACCGCCCTGCGATACGCGAGCCAGAATGCATCGAACAATGTCGTTCTGATCGCCGGCCCGACCGCCGATGTCGGCAAATCCTTCGTCGCCGCGAACCTCAGTGCGGTGCTCGCCAGTTCAGGCGGCAAAGTGCTGTTGATCGATGGCGACCTGCGTGGCGGCTATTTGCATCAGTACTTCGGTCGTGCGCGCGGCGCCGGCTTCGCGGAGCTGATTGCCGGACAAGCCCAGGCGCGAGAGACCGTCGTGACGAATGTGGTGCCGGGGCTGGACTTCATCTCGACGGGAAGTTCACGCCTGCGGCCAGGGGATGCGTTCAGTTCCGAGAACGTCGCACGACTCCTCGCCCAGTTCTCCGCAAGCTACGACCACGTGATCATCGATTCGGCGCCGGTGCTTGCGGTGGCCGACTCCCTGGTGCTGTCCGGTCATGCCGGGATGATCCTCTGCGTGGCCCGTAAAGGCCGCACGACCGTCGACCAGATCATGGAGACGAACGCCAGATTCGCCCAGAGTGGCCGACCGATCGACGGCATCGTCTTCAACGACGCGCTGCCAAGCGATTTGACCTACGGCTACGGCGCGGACTACCGGCGAAGGATCGGCTTCGAGCCCCAGCCGAGTGCATCAGCACCGCTCACAACCTGACAGGTCGGAGCTGGCCGATGTCTATCGCAAAAGAAGATGCGGAAAGCGCGAACGATGTGCAGATCGGGGATCCGACATGAGCTACCGCCGTGATCCTGATTCGACCTTCGCCCCGGTCGTCGCCAACCTGTCGCTCCGCAAACGAGTGATCGCTCCGGTGACTTTCGAATGGACGGTCCGCGAGGATGCCATCCAAGACATCATCGCTGCCATGAACGAGAAGTCATGCCGGGTCTTCGCGTTCTGCAACATGCACACGTTCAACCTGGCCAGGCGCTCTTCGGCGCTGGCGCAGGCGCTCGCCAAGGCCACGGTGTACAACGACGGTCTGGGCATCGACATCGCGAGTCAGATCCTCTTCGGAACCAAGTTTCCGGAGAATCTCAATGGCACCGACTTGACCACCGCGCTGTTCGAACGCGTGGGCCGACCGGTGTCGGTCTATCTCGTCGGCAGTGCGCCCGGTGTGGCGGAGATTGCTGCAGCCAAGTTGTCGCAGCGTT
>CALRYR010000245.1:0-6497 GCA_943372425.1 Variovorax sp. YR752
ACGCAGGCCACGCACGGCGAGGCCACGCTGGAGGACATCCGCCGCTTCCGCGTCGACGTGGCGCTGATGTCGCCGGTCGCGCTGCATGCCAGGCACGGCGCCATGAGCTTCGAGCACCACGAGGCCGCCGTGGCCCGCGCCATGGCCGAGCAGGCGCAGCAGGTGCTCATCCTCGCCGACCACAGCAAGATCGGCCTCGCGAGCCGCGTGACCTACGCGCGCAGCGCCGACATCGACATCGTCGTGACCGACGCCAAGGCGCGCGAGGTCGCGGGCCTGGCCGCGCTGCGCAAGGCCTGCGAGCGCGTCGTCATCGCCTGACACCACGGAGTTCCGCGCCATGTCCTTCCGCCACACCGCCGACGGCAACAACTGGACCTTCCCCGACCTGCGCACGCTGATGGCCAAGGCCACGCCGGCGCGCTCGGGCGACGTGCTGGCGGGCCTGGCGGCGGCGACGGCGGTCGAGCGCATGGCCGCGCGCATGGCGCTGGCCGACGTGCCGCTGCAGCGCTTTCTCGACGAGGCGCTGGTGCCGTACGAAGACGACGAGGTCACGCGCCTCATCGTCGACACACACGACGCCGCGGCCTTCGCGCCCATCGCGCACCTCACGGTCGGCGACTTCCGCGACTGGCTGCTGTCCGATGCCGCCGACGGCGCGATGCTGGCGCGCGTGGCGCCCGGCGTCACGCCCGAGATGGCGGCGGCGGTGAGCAAGCTGATGCGCAACCAGGACCTGATCCTCGTCGCCCG
Organism: Variovorax sp. YR752; assembly: GCA_943372425.1. Taxonomy (GTDB): domain Bacteria; phylum Pseudomonadota; class Gammaproteobacteria; order Burkholderiales; family Burkholderiaceae_C; genus Variovorax. The sequence goes on from CALRYR010000245.1 coordinate 757, forward strand.
CAAGTGCCGCGTGGTCACGCGCTTTCGCAACACCATCGGCCTGCCCGGCCACCTGGCGGTGCGGCTGCAGCCCAACCACCCGACCGACGACCTGCGCGGCATCGCGGCGTCGATGGTCGACGGCCTGCTGTACGGCGCCGGCGACGCGGTGATCGGCATCAACCCGGCGACCGACAGCGTGCCTGCGCTGACGCGGCTGGTGCACATGCTCGACGAGGTGATCGTCAAGCTCGGCATCCCGACGCAGTCCTGCGTGCTCACGCACGTGACCAACACGGTGCAGATGATCGAACAGGGGGCACCGGTCGACCTGGTGTTCCAGTCGGTCGCCGGCACCGAAAAGGCCAACACCAGCTTCGGCGTGAGCCTGGCCGTGCTGAAGGAAGCGCATGAGGCGGCACTGTCGCTGAAACGCGGGCCGCTGGGCGACAACGTCATGTACTTCGAGACTGGCCAGGGCAGCGCGCTGTCGGCCGGGGCGCACCACGGCGTCGACCAGCAGACCTGCGAGGCACGGGCCTATGCCGTGGCACGCGCCTTCCGGCCGCTGCTGGTGAACACCGTCGTCGGCTTCATCGGGCCGGAGTACCTGTACGACGGCAAGCAGATCATCCGCGCCGGGCTGGAGGACCACTTCTGCGGCAAGCTGATGGGCCTGCCGCTGGGTTGCGACGTCTGCTACACCAACCATGCCGAGGCCGACTCCGACGACATGGACACGCTGATGACGCTGCTCGGTGCCGCCGGTCTGACCTTCATCATGGGTGTGCCAGGGGCCGACGACATCATGCTTAACTACCAGAGCACCTCTTTCCACGACGCGCTCTACCTGCGCGAGGTGCTGGGCCTGAAGCGCGCGCCCGAGTTCGACGCCTGGCTGCAGCAGATGCAGCTGGCCGACGCACAGGGCCGCGTGCACAGCGTGACGCCGCAGCACCCGGCGTTACAGCAGCTGCGGCAACTGCGTCTCGGTGACGGAGGCACGCGATGAGCACGCCCGACCCCTGGGACGATCTGCGCGCCTACACCGCCGCCCGCCTCGCGCTCGGACGCGCAGGATCGAGCATGCCGACCGCCGAGCTGCTGCGCTTCGGCTTCGCGCATGCCCAGGCGCGCGACGCGGTGCATGTTCAACTCGACACGCAGGCCCTGGCCGATGCGCTGGCCGCCGACGGCCTGCCGACGCTGCAGGTGCACAGCGCCGCGGCCGACCGCGCGAGCTACCTGCTGCGACCGGACCTCGGTCGTCGGCTCGACGACGCCAGCGCGCAGGCGCTGCGCGAGGCCGCCGGCCCCAGCCCCGCCGCGGGCTGCGACCTGCTGCTGGTCATCGGCGACGGCCTGTCGTCGCTGGCGGTCGAGCGCAATGCGCGCGACATGGTCGGGGCCATCCGTGCGGGCATGCCCGCGGGCTGGTCGCTCGGCCCCGTCGTGATCGCGCAGCAGGCGCGCGTGGCGCTGGCCGACGAGGCGGGTGCGCTGCTCGGCGCGCGCCTGGTCGCGATGCTGATCGGCGAGCGCCCCGGCCTGAGCTCGCCCGACAGCCTGGGCCTGTATCTCACCTGGAAGCCGGCCGTCGGCCGCCACGACGCCGAGCGCAACTGCATCTCGAACATCCGCCCTGAAGGCCTGTCGCCGCAGGCCGCGGCCGGCCGCTTCTGGTGGCTGGCGCAGGAGGCGCGGCGCCTTCAGCTCACGGGCGTGCAGCTCAAGGACCGGAGCGACGCCACGGTGATCGCGGCGCAGCGGCCGGACGATGCCCTGCCCGGCTGAGCGCTCGCTTCAGGGCGCGTGCGTCGCCTGCAGCTGCGGCGCAGCCGCCGCGCCCTGCAATTCGAGGTCTGCGAAGAAGGACAGCCCATGGCCGTGGGTGTTGTCCGCATCGGCCGAGACGGCCACACCGACGACGTCGGGCTGCGCGCCACCCGATTCGTCACCGAAGGCGCGCTGGTAGTCGGCCAGCAGGTTGCGGCGCTCGCTGCGCCATCCGGCGGCGCCGGCGCCCGCCGGCCCCGACTCCACCACCAGCATGCGGATGCGCCGCGTGAAGGCGTTCGGCAGCAGGGTGTTCTTCGCGTCCTTCCCGTCCCACACGTAGCACAGCGTTTCGCTCGGCACGTCCTCACCGGTGGCCGAACGCGCCAGCGCCAGCCGGGTGCGCTCACCGAAGGGCAGCCGGTCGGTCGGCAGCGCGAAGAAGACGCAGAGCTTGGCCGCGCCGTCGTCGCCGCTGCGGGTGCGCAGGTCGGCACCGTCGACAAAGCGCTCCACCCGCCAGCGCCAGGCCAGCGTGGCGGCGCCGTCCAGCGCCACGTGCACCGGATGCACCAGGTTGCCGTAGGAATCGTCAGCCTCGACCTTGAGCACCGACTGGCCGTCCTGCCGGACCACATCGAAAGTGGTCGGGTTCTTGTGCGGCAGGGTGGTGAAGTGCCAGGGCTCCGGCACCGCCCCCGTGCCGGTGAGGCGGGTCAGCCAAGCCGTCGGGCCGGGCGGCGCCGGCTGCGCTTGTGCGGGGCCGGCCGCGACCCAGGCCAGGAATGCGGCCAGCAGCCAGGCGAGGCCCGGCCCTGCGGAGGAACGACACGGGCTCGGCGGTTGTGCGGAGGGCATGGCACGGGTGCCGCCGAGGCGGCTACGGGAAGGAAGGACGTCCAGTGTGCCGCGGCGCCGCCACCCGATAAATACGCCCAAAGGAACTGCCGTGTCTCTCTCTTCGAGACAATGCCGCGCCGTCGTCCTACCCGGCTTCGCCGTCGACGTAGTACCAGCGCTGCAGTTCGCCGTCGGGCTCGCGCACGAAATTGCTGCGCTCGTGCAGGCGGCTCGCGGTGCCGGCGGCGTCACGCTGGCGGGCCACGAACTCGACCCGCGCATGGTCGGCGTCGAGCACCGAGCGCGAGCGCACATCCAGGCCCAGCCACTTGGTGCCGGGCGCGAAGCTCAGTTCGGCCGGCCGGGTCGATGCATGCCAGGTGGCCAGCAGGTAGTCGGCCTGCTCGCGCACGAAGGCGGTGTACCGCGAGCGCATCAGCGACTCGGCGTCGGGGGCCGGCGTGCCCGCGAAATCCTCGAGATAGCGCCCGCAGCACAGGGTGTACTGCAGCGGACGGGCGCGCTGGTCGGTGCGCCCGCAGGGGCAGGGGCCGGAGAGTGGTTTATTGCTCATCGAGGCTCCATTGGAACACCTGCCGCGACGCGCCCGGCCGAAAGCGTGCGCCGTGGCCGGTCATCCGCCATCGGGGAGCAGTTCAGCGAGGCTTTCGCGGATGGTCCGCGCGATGAGTTGCTGGCGCTCGCGCGGCATGCGCGGCAGGGTCGACGCCACGCTGATGGCAGCCACCGGTTCGCCCGCCGCGTTGCGCACCGCCATGCCGGCCGCGAGCACGCCACGGGTGGCATGGTTGCCGATGACCGACCAGCCTCGCTCCCGCGTGGCGCGCACGAGGATCTGCATGCGCTCGGGCGTCATGCCGCCGTAGGCATGCAACCTGGGCGCGTTGGCCGCAACGATGCTCGCGACCTCTGCATCGGGCAGCGCCGCCAGCAGCGCCAGCCCGGCGGCCCCGACGCCCAGCGGCTGCTGCGTGCCGACCTGGATGACCAGCACCTGCACCGGGTGCGTGCCGACCTGCCGAGCGATGCAATGCGACCGCGGCCCCTCGCGCACCACCGCGAAGGCCGCATCGCCGCACGCCGCGCTGATGCGGGCCAGCACCGGCTGCAAACGCACGGCCATGTTGGGAAGCGCATCGGCGGGCGCCAGCGCCGCCACGCGCGGGCCCGGCACGTAGCGGAAGCGGCCGCGCTGCGCCACGTAGCCGGTCTCCATCAGGGTCGACAGCAGGCGGTAGACGGTGGCGCGCTCGAGCGCCGCCGCCCGGCAGAGGTCCACCACGCGCACGCCGTCGCGGCCGCCGGCCAGCACCGCATCGAGCAGCTGTAGGCCGCGGCGCAACGTGCGGCTGCCGGCGTCGTCGTCCACAGCAATGGACCGCAAAACGTCCGCTGAACGAACGTTTGAAGTGGAGGTGCGCGCGGTCATGGCGAAGAATTTGGGCGTCGACGAGGTCATCGCCAGTGTGCCGCAGGCCCACCGCGCTGCAGCCCCGGGACATCCTCGATACCAAAAAAGGAGACATCGCCATGCGCCTCGAAGGCACCCTCTCGCGCCGGCATTTGCTGGCCCTCGCCGCCGGCATCGCCTGCGCCACCGCCCTGCCGCTGCACGCCCAGCCCGACGCCTGGCCGACGCGCCCCATCAAGCTGGTGGTCGGCTACGCGGCCGGTGGCGCCACCGACGTGATCGCGCGCCTCGTGGCCGTGAAGCTGGGCGAGCGGCTCGGCCAGCCCGTGGTGGTGGACAACCGCGCCGGCGCCAACAGCAACGTCGGCGCCGAGTTGGTGGCGAAGTCGCCGCCCGACGGCTACACGCTGTACGTCTTCACCATCGCCAACACCATCAACGCGTCGCTGTACGCCAGGCTGGGCTACGACCCGCAGAAGGACTTCGAGCCGATCGGCCTGATCGCCAAGATCCCGAACATCCTGGTGGTCAACAACAACCTGCCGATCAAGAGCATCGCCGACTACCAGCGCTTCGCCAGGGAATCGAAGGACGGCATCACCTTCGCCTCGTCGGGCAGCGGCTCGTCGATCCACCTGTCGGGCGAGATGTTCAAGATGCAGGCCAAGCTGAACATGCTGCATGTGCCCTACCGCGGCAGCGCCCCGGCCGTGACCGACCTGCTGGGCGGCCAGGTGCAGTCGATGTTCGACAACACGCCCTCGGCACTGCCGCACGTGCAGGGTGGGCGTCTGCGCGCGATCGCCATCACGAGTGCCAAGCGCTCGCCGCTGCTGCCCGACGTGCCGACGGTGGCGGAGTCGGGCTTCCCCGGCTTCGACGTCCAGTCGTGGTTCGGTCTGGCCGCGCCGGCTGGCACGCCCAAGCCCGTCATCGACCGGCTTAACGCCGAGTTGAACAAGGTGCTGGCGGCGCCCGAGCTGCGCCAGCGCTTCCAGGACCTGGCGGCCTCGCCCGAGCCCGGCACGCCCGAGCAGATGCGCAGCTTCGCCGCGGCCGAGACCCAGCGCTGGCGCGAGGTCGTGAAGACCTCCGGCGCCAAGGCCGAATAAGGCCACCCGCACCCATCACCAGGAGCCCCCTCGCCCATGTACCCGATCGATTTCTTCTGGCGCGCCGCCGAGCGCTGGCCCGAGCGCATCGCCATCGACGCCCCAGAGGGCACGACGCGCTACGACACGCTCGCCACACGCGTGGCGGCGCTGGCGGCCGCACTCATCGCCATCGACCCGGCGCCGCAGAGCCGCGTGGGCATCTGCGCGAAGAACAGCGCCGAACACATCACGACGCTGCTCGCAGTGCTGGCCTGCGGCAAGGTGTGGGTGCCGCTCAACCCTAAGAGCACGCGGCCCGAGATCCGGCGCATCGTCGACGCGACCGAGCCGTCCATCCTGGTGCTCGACGGCGACTGCGCCGGGCTGCTCGAAGGCGCACCCGGCGAGCGCATCCACACCCATGGACCGGCCGACGGCGGCTCGCACACGGTGGCCGGCCTGGTGGCGTGCCATGCCGGCGCGGCGCGGCCGGCGTTCACCTTGCCTGACGACGCCACGCAGGCCATCAAGTTCACCGGCGGCACCACCGGCGCCCCCAAGGGCGTGATGCAGCCCTACCGCGCCTGGATGGCGAACATCGCCAACCAGATCCATGCGTG